>NZ_JBWKYF010000069.1:0-37840 GCF_059423605.1 Variovorax sp. GW460-12-1-14-LB1 | reverse complement strand
GCGGCGCCCCGGCTCAGGGCAACACGACGAGGCCCGGCGCGCCAGCTTCCACGCGGCCGATGACCGCCGCCTGCCCGAAGCCTTCGTTGCGGAAGATCTCCAGCACCGCCTCGACCGCCTCGGGCGCGCAGCTCACGAGCAGGCCGCCCGAGGTCTGCGGATCGGTCATGAGCGCCTGCGCGGTGGCCGGCAGGCCCTCGTGCAGTTGCACGTCGGCGCCGTAGCCCGCCCAGTTGCGGCCCGACGCGCCGGTGACCAGCCCGCCGCCGGCCATGGCGATCACGTTGTCCAGCAGCGGCACGCGCGACCACTCGACCACCGCCGCGAGCCCCGCGCCGCGCGCGAGTTCGAGCGCATGGCCGGCCAGGCCGAAGCCGGTGACGTCGGTCAGCGCATGCACGCCGTCGAGCGCCGACAGCGCGATGCCGGGCGTGTTGAGCTTGGTCGTGTTCTCGATCAGCTGGCGGTAGCCGGCCTCGGACAGCTGCTGCTTCTTGAGCGCCGCCGACAGCACGCCCACGCCCAGCGGCTTGCCCAGCACCAGCACGTCGCCCGCCTGCGCGTCGGCATTGCGCCGCACGCGCTTGGGGTGCACCAGCCCCATCGCGACCAGCCCGTAGATGGGCTCGACCGAGTCGATGGTGTGGCCGCCCGCAATCGGGATGCCGGCCGCGCGGCACACGTCCTGCCCACCGCGCACGATCTCGGCGATGACTTCCACCGGCAGCTGGTTGATCGGCATGGCGACCAGCGCCAGCGCCATGATCGGGCGCCCGCCCATCGCGTAGACGTCGCTGATCGCGTTGGTCGCGGCGATGCGGCCGAACTCGTAGGGGTCGTCCACGATGGGCATGAAGAAATCGGTGGTGGCGATCAGCGCCTGCTCGTCGTTGAGCCGGTAGACTGCCGCGTCGTCGGCGGTCTCGATGCCGACCATGAGCTCGGGCGGAATCAGCCCGCCCGCATGGTTCTTGAGGATCTGCGACAGCACGCCCGGCGCGATCTTGCAGCCGCAGCCGCCCCCATGCGAGAAGCTGGTGAGCCGCAGCGGCGCCAACGGATTCAGGAGCTTGGAAGGTGCGGCTTCGATCATGGCGGCAGGTCGGTCGAATGGAACAAGCCGCGATTATCGAAGCCTGCACCGCCGTCTGCCCGAGTGCCCCGACACACCCTTTTCTTTTTCCACTGAACGCGTCATCACACCATGCAAACGAAACAAACCGTGTCCCGGCTCGCGCTCGCGCTGGCCCTGTCCCTCACCGCCGTGGGCGTCTTCGCCCAGGGCGTGCTGCGCGTGTCGGCCATTCCCGACGAGGCGCCCACCGAGCTGCAGCGCAAGTTCACGCCGCTGGGCGACTACCTGAAGAAGGAAACCGGCATGGACGTGCAGTTCACGCCCGTGACCGACTACGCCGCCGTGGTCGAGGGCCTGGCCACCAACAAGATCGACCTGGCCTGGCTGGGCGGCTTCACCTTCGTGCAGGCGCGCATCCGCACCAACGGCGGCGCGGTGCCGATCGTGCAGCGCGCGGAAGACGAGGTGTTCACCAGCAAGTTCATCGTGCCGATCGACAGCCCCACCAAGACGCTGGCCGACCTGAAGGGCAAGACCTTCGCCTTCGGTGCGCCCTCGTCCACCTCGGGCAGCCTGATGCCGCGCTACTTCCTGCTGCAGGCCGGCATCAACCCCGAGAAGGACTTCAAGACCGTCGCGTTCTCGGGCGCGCACGACGCCACCGTGGCCTTCGTGGCCGCCTCGCGCGCCGAAGCGGGCGTGCTCAACGCCTCGGTGTGGGACAAGCTGGTCGAGGCCAAGAACCCCAACGCCGCCAAGGTGCGCGTGCTGGCCACCACGCCGACCTACTACGACTACAACTGGACCGTGCGCCCGGGCCTGGACGCCGCCGTGACGAAGAAGCTGACCGACGCCTTCCTCAAACTGGACCCGGCCAACCCCGCGCACAAGGAGATCATGGCGCTGCAGCGCGCGAGCAAGTTCATCCCCACCAAGTCGTCGAACTACGACGGCATCGAGACGGCGGGCAAGTCGGCCGGCCTCATCAAGTGAGCGGACTGCGCGGATGAGTTTTTCGCTCGACAGCGCGGGCGTGGTGCACCCCAACGGCCAGCGCGCGCTGGCCGGGGTGACGCTGGCCGCGCGCGACGGCGAGCGCATCGCCGTCATCGGGCCCTCGGGCGCGGGCAAGACCACGCTGCTGCGCGTGCTCGGCGCGGCGCTGCGGCCCGGCGAAGGCCAGGTGCAGGCGCTGGGCCAGCACCCGTGGCGGCTGCCGGCGCGTGCGCTCAAGCAGCTGCGCGCGCGCATCGGCACCGTGCACCAGGCGCCGCCGATCGCGCCGCGCCTGCGCGTGGTCACGGCCGTGCTCGCGGGCCGGCTCGGCCAGTGGTCGACGGCGCGCGCGCTGGGTTCGCTGTTCTATCCGTCCGACATCGCGGGCGCGCATGCGGCGCTGGCCCGGCTCGCGCTCGAAGACCGGCTGTTCGACCGTTGCGACCGCCTCTCGGGCGGCCAGCTGCAGCGCGTGGGCATCGCGCGCGTGCTGTACCAGCGCCCCGCGCTGCTGCTGGCGGACGAGCCGGTGTCGGCGCTCGACCCCACGCTCGCGCATGCGGCCGTGGGCCAGCTGGTCGCGCAGAGCGAATCGACCGGTGCCACGCTGGTCGCGTCGCTGCATGCGGTCGATCTGGCACTGCGCTGGTTTCCGCGCATCGTGGGCATGCGCGACGGACAGGTCGCCTTCGACCTGCCGGCCGCCGAGGTGACGCCGGCGCTGCTTGAGGCGCTCTATGCGAGCGAAGGCGGCGTGGCGACGCAAGGGCCGGTCGCCCTCACGGCCGGCACGGTCGAGCCGGCCTTCCATCGGCCGGACTGCCCGTGACGGCGACACTCGCCCGCCCCGCCCTGCGCGATCCGCACACGGTCCGCCGGCTGGCCGGCTGGCTCGCCGCGCTGGCCGTCGCCTGGCCGGTGCTCGCGCTCTCCGAATTCAAGCCCTGGGCGCTGTTCGGCAGCGGCAACCTCACGGTCATCGGCGGCTTTCTTGCGGGCTTCTTTCCGCCCGACAGCTCGCCGGCCTTTCTCGCGCTGCTCGCCAAGGCCACGCTAGAGACCCTGGCCATGGCCACGGCCGGCACCGCCATGGCGCTGCTGATCGGCGCGCCGCTGGGCTTCGTGACGACGCGCGCGCTCTCCATCTCTCGCATCGGACCCGGCCCTGGCCGGCTGCAGGCCGGCGTCGTCCGGCAGGCGGCGCGCTGGCTGCTGATGGTGCTGCGCGCCATTCCCGAGATCGTGTGGGCGCTGCTGTTCGTGCGCGCGCTCGGGCTCGGCCCCGCGGCCGGCGTGCTGGCGCTGGCCATCACCTATGGCGGCATGCTGGGCAAGGTCTACGCCGAGATCCTCGAATCGACCGACACGCGCCCCGCGCGCGCCCTGCTCGAAAGCGGCAGCGGCCGGCTCGCGGCGCTGTGCTACGGCCTGCTGCCGCACACGGCGCAGGAGCTGGCCTCGTACACCGTGTACCGCTGGGAATGCGCGGTGCGCGCCTCGGTGGTGATGGGCTTCGTGGGCGCGGGCGGCCTCGGGCAGCTGATGGACCAGTCGATGAAGATGCTCAACGGCGGCGAGGCCAGCAGCATCCTGCTCGTGTTCCTCGCGCTCGTGCTGCTGGCCGACATGCTCAGCAACGCGCTGCGAAAGCTCCTGGCATGACGACGCTGCCGCCACGCCCTCCCCTGTGCCTGCGCTGCTGGCTCGCCGTCGCGTTGATCGCCGCAGCGGTGATCGCGAGCTTCGTCTACCTGGGCATCGACTACGGCGCGCTGGGCTCGGCCGAATCGCTCAGGCTCATGGGCAAGTTCATCGCCGAGTTCTTCCCGCCCGACGTGTCGCCCGAGTTCCTGGCCAAGGTCGGCCACGGCGCGCTGCAGACGCTGGCCGTGTCGGCGCTGGGCACTGTGCTGGCCGCCGTGGCGGGCGCCGTGCTCGCGCTGCCGGCCTCGGGGCGCATCGGCGGGCCGCTGCGCCACGGCGCGCGCTTCGTGCTCAACTTCTTGCGCAGCGTGCCCGAGCTGGTGTGGGCCGCGCTGATGGTTCTGGCCGCTGGCATCGGGCCGTTCGCGGGCGCGCTGGCGCTGTCGCTGCACACGACCGGCGTGCTCGGGCGCCTCTTCGCCGAAGCGCTGGAGAACGCGCCGCGCGAGCCCGAGCAGGCGCTGGCGCTCTCGGGCGCGGGCCCGGTCGCCGCCTTCAGCTACGCCAGCCTGCCGATCGTGCTGCCGCAGTGGGTGGCCTACACGCTCTACCGCTGGGAAATGAACATCCGCATGGCGGCCGTGCTGGGCTTCGTGGGCGGCGGCGGGCTGGGCCAACTGCTGTACTTCCACCTGTCGATCTTCCAGCAGCAGCAGGCGATGACGGTGCTGATCGCGATGTTCGTGCTGGTCACCTTTGTCGACTTCGCGAGTGCTCGCTTGCGAAAAGGCCTAGGTCCCGCCTACGCCTGAGTGGCCGACAATGGCGGCATGAGGTCCCTTCAGCCATGAGTCATCGCCAGCCCGTCCGGGTGGCGGACCGCCACGCCTTCGATTCGATCATCGACGCCCGCTCGCCCGCCGAGTTCGCGCTCGACCACATCCCCGGCGCCATCAACTGCCCCGTGCTCAACGACGAGGAGCGCCACATCGTCGGCACGGTCTACGTGCAGACCGGCGCCTTCGAGGCGCGCCGCATCGGCGGTGCCATGGTCGCGGCCAACATCGCGACGCACCTGCGCGACACGCTGGCCGACCGGCCCGAGAAGTGGAAGCCTCTGGTCTACTGCTGGCGCGGCGGCATGCGCAGCGGCTCGATGGTCACCTGGCTGCGGCTCGTGGGCTGGGACGCGCAGCAGCTCGCAGGCGGCTACAAGAGCTTTCGCCGGCACGTGATCTCGCAGCTCGACGCGCTGACGCCGCAGCTCGACCTGCGCGTGGTGTGCGGCGCCACCGGCAGCGCCAAGACGCGCGTGCTGCACGCGCTGGCCGAACGCGGCGCGCAGGTGCTCGACCTGGAAGCCTTCGCCAACCACAAGGGCTCGCTGCTCGGCGCGCTGCCGGGCGTGCCGCAGCCTTCGCAAAAGCAGTTCGAGACACGCATCGCGACCGTGCTCGAAGCCATCGACCTCTCGCGCCCGCTGTATGTCGAGGGCGAGAGCGTGCGCATCGGGCGGCTGTCGCTGCCGCTGTCGCTCGTGGCGCAGATGCGCGCCGCGCCGTGCATCGAGGTGGAGGCCACGCCCGAGGCGCGGCTGGCCTACCTGCTGCGCGACTACGCCTACCTGGGCGACGACCGCGCGGCGCTCGCCGAGAAGATGGGCGTGCTCAAGGAACTGCAGGGCAAGGAAACGGTGACGCGCTGGCAGCAGTGGGCCCACGAGGCCGACCTGCCGCACCTGTTCGCCGAACTCATGTCGTTGCACTACGACCCGCACTACCAGAAGTCGCAGGAGACGCACTTTCGTGCGTGGGCGAATCGCCAGCGCGTGGGGGCGACCGACCTCTCGGATCAGGGCATCGAGGCCGTGGCCGACGCGGTGCTGGCGCTCGGCGTACCGAGCCCGTTGGCGTAAAGCACGCCGCGCGGCGCGCGGCACAGGCCCCAGAACCGCAGGCCGCTGAGCTCGGCCATGCGCACGCCCATCGCGGTCGGCGCCGAGATGGTCGCCATCGCCGCGATGCCCAGGCGCGCGCACTTGCGCACCAGCTCGTGGCTGCCGCGGCTGGACATCAGCACGAAGCCGGGCTCCTGCAGCCGATTCGAGCGCGCCAGCGCGCCGAGCAGCTTGTCGAGCGCGTTGTGGCGGCCGACGTCTTCCATCAGGTCGGTGAGTTCGCCGTCGACCGTGGCCCAGGCCGCCGCATGGATCGCGCCGGCTTCGGCATTGAGCACCTGGCGCGGCGGCATGGCGCCGAAGGCGCGCAGCACCGTGGCGAGGTCGATGCGTTCGATCCAGTCGCGCGGCGGCACGCGCTGCGGCGACAGGTCGAGCCCCGCGAAGCTTTCGACGCCGCACACGCCGCAGCCGGTGCGGCCCGCGAGACTGCGGCGGCGGTCCTTCAGGCGTTCGAAGCTGCGCGTGGACACTTCGAGCTGCACCTCGATGCCCGGCATGCCCTCGGGCAGGCCCGCATCGAGGGCATCGACCGTTCGCACGTCGATGCCGCGGCAGTCGGCGGCGCTGTCGAGGATGCCTTCGCTGAGCGCAAAGCCCAGCGCGAAGGCCTCGAGGTCTTGCGGCGTGGCCATCATCACCGCGTGCGAGACGCCGTTGAACACCAGCGCCACCGGCACCTCGGCGGCCAGCGTGTCGTCGCGCACCACGCCCTCGGGCGCGAGGCCGCGCTCGCCGAAGACGTGCACGGCATGCCGTGCGAGCGGTGGCAGCGAGTCGGATTCGGGGGTGTTTTCCATGGCCGCGGCCATTGTCCGCTCAGCCGGGTTTTTCGTCAGCCGGCAGGCGCTCGAGCATCGCGCGCCCGGCGTCGGTGAGATGCGCGACCCAGCGATCGTCCAGCTGCACCACGCGCACCCAGCCCGGTCCGCGCACGCCGCCCAGCGCGGCATCGCCCATCAGCGTGAGCTGGCGCATGACCACGCTCGCGCCCTGCCCCAGCCGCTTGCCCAGGCGCGGCAGCGACATGCCGCCCTCGCCGGGCGCTTCAGCGAGCGCGCGCAGGATCGCGATGGAAAAGGCGTCGGCGTCGAATGCTTCGCTGCTCATGCCGCCACAGCGTCGGCCTCCGCCGCGACCGGCGCCACATGCAGCGACAGCACCACGGGGATCGACTTGGAGGTCGGCGTGCCCGCGTTCTCGGCCACCGACGACAGCGGCACCAGCGGGTTCGTCTCGGGGTAGTAGGCCGCGAGGTTGCCGCGCGGGATGTCGTAGGCCACCAGCTTGAAGCGGTCGGCACGACGCTCCTGCCCGTCGCTCCACACGGTCTGGATGTCGACCCAGTCGCCGTCCTTCATGCCGAGCTGGCGGATGTCCTCGGCGTGGATGAACACCACGCGGCGCTGGCCGAACACGCCGCGGTAGCGGTCGTCCATGCCGTAGATGGTGGTGTTGTACTGGTCGTGCGAGCGCGTGGTGAGCAGCGTGAACACCAGCGTGTCGCGCTGCGACGCAAAGCGCGCGCGGGCCCGGTGCGCGTGCGTGTCCAGCGGCACGGCGTGCGTGAAGAACACGGCCTTCTTCGACGCGGTGGCCCACACGCGCTCGCTCGCCGTGTTGCGCAGGCGGAAGCCGCCGGGGTGCGCCACGCGTGCGTTGAAGTCCTTGAAGTCGTCGAACACGGCTTCGATCTTGTCGCGGATGCGGGCGTAGTCTTCCACCAGCCAGAGCCACGGCGTCTTGCTGCGCGCGCCGATGGTGGCTGCAGCAAGGCGCGCGACGATGGCGGGCTCGGACAACAAGAGTTCCGACGCGGGCGGGTTGATGCCCACCGAGATGTGCACCATGCTCATCGAGTCTTCGACCGTCACGCCCTGCGGGCCGTTGGCTTGCATGTCGATCTCGGTGCGGCCCAGGCACGGCAGGATGAGCGCCTCGCGCCCGTGGATGATGTGGCTGCGGTTGAGCTTGGTCGTCACGTGCACCGTGAGGTCGCACTGCTGCAGCGCCTTCCAGGTCTGGTAGGTGTCGGGCGTGGCGGCCGCGAAGTTGCCGCCGAGCGCGAAGAACACCTTGCCCTTGCCGTCGAGCATCAGCTGGATCGCCTCGACCGTGTCCACGCCGTTCTGGCGCGGCGGCTCGAAGCCGAACACCTGCTGCAGCCGGTCGAGCAGTGCGGCCGGCGGCTTTTCCCAGATGCCCATGGTGCGGTCGCCCTGCACGTTGCTGTGCCCGCGCACCGGGCAGGCGCCCGCGCCTTCGCGCCCCATGTGGCCGCACAGCATGAGCCAGTTGCCGATCATCTGGATCGTGGCCACCGAATGCTGGTGCTGCGTGATGCCCATGCCCCAGCAGGCGATGACGCGCTTCGCGCCCAGGAACACATCGGCCGCCGCGCGGATCTGCGCTTCGCTCAGGCCCGACTCCTGCACCAGCAGCGGCCACGATTCGGCGCGCAGGTCGTCGGCCAGCGCCTCGAAACCCAGGGTGTGCTCGGCGATGAACGCGTGGTCGAGCACCGAAGGCTCGCCCCGCGCCACCGCCTCGTCTTCGCGCTCGATGACGTGCTTCATCATCCCCTTCACCGCCGCGAAGTCACCGCCCACGCGCAGCTGGAAGTAATGCGTGCTGATCGGCGTGGAGCCCAGCGTGGCCATCTCCAGCTTGTCTTGCGGATCGGCAAAGCGCTCCAGCCCGCGCTCGCGCAGCGGGTTGAAGCTCACGATGCGCGCGCCGCGCTTGGAGGCCGCGCGCAGCTCGCCGAGCATGCGCGGGTGGTTGGTGCCCGGGTTCTGGCCGAAGATGAAGATCGCGTCGGCCTTCTCGAAGTCTTCGAGCGTGACCGTGCCCTTGCCCACGCCCAGCTGCGGGCGCATGCCGCTGCCGCTGGGTTCGTGGCACATGTTCGAGCAGTCGGGAAAGTTGTTGGTGCCGTACTCGCGCACGAACAGCTGGTACAGGAAGGCCGCCTCGTTGCTCGCGCGGCCCGAGGTGTAGAAGATGGCCTGGTTCGGATCGGGCAGCGCTTTCAGGTGCTTCGCAATGCGCGCGAAGGCGTCGTCCCAGTCGATGGGCACGTACCTGTCGCTGGCCGCGTCGTAGGCCATGGGGTGCGTGAGGCGGCCCTGGTCTTCGAGCCAGAAATCGCTCTGCTGGGCCAGCTCGGCCACGGTGTGCTTCGCGAACAGCTCCGGGCCCGCGCGGCGCGCGGTGGCCTCGGCGGCCACGGCCTTCACGCCGTTCTCGCAGAACTCGAAGGTCGAGGCGTGGTTGCGGTCGGGCCAGGCGCAGCCCGGGCAGTCGAAACCGTCGGGCTGGTTGGCCGAGAGCAGCGTCTTCGCGCCCTTGACCGGAATGTCCTGTCGCAACAGCGCATTCGTCACGCTGCGCAACGCACCCCAGCCACCGGCGGGGCCCTTGTAAAACTCGATCTTCTGCTCGCTCATGACGGCAGTGTTGGCCTGTGGGGGCGTGGCGTCAAATTGAATCGCGACATGCGGCGATTCAAAATGGAAATGACGGGCTCAGCGATGCGTCGGCTTCTGTCGCTTCGCCGCCAGATCGAGCTTCGCCGTGAGGCGTCGCATCAGCTCGTTCGCGTCGACGTACCCACCGCTGCGACGAGCTTCAGCCAAGGACGCCAGGCCTCGCACCAGAAATGCAGGTTTCGAACGCGCGGAAGAGACGTTGACTGATTTCATCGCCCGACTGTAGCGTCGATGCCGTGCACAGCCATCAGCCGCGCGCGCCACCCATCAGCAAGCCCCGCAGCTTGCTGCGCAGCGGCGTCTCCTCCACCTCCTGCACCCCGGCAATCTCCCGCAGCGCGAAGTCGCGGCTGTCGGCGTTGTGCAGGTCGATCTCGCGCACCACCTGCCCGTCCTTGTAGACAAAGGCCACGTCGGCCAGCGCCAGCACGTCCTCGATGTCGTGCGTGATCATCAAAACCGGGATGCCCCATTGCTTGCGCACCTGCGCGAGCTCGTTGCGCAGCTCGGCGCGCAGCATGGGGTTGAGCGCGGCAAAGGGTTCGTCGAGCAGCAGCACCTGCGGCTCACAGGCCAGCGCGCGCGCCAGGGCCACGCGCTGCTGCTGGCCGCCCGAGAGCTTCTGCGGCCGGCTGTCGGCCAGCGCGGCGAGGCCGAAGCTGGCCAGCAGCGCCTGCACGCGCTCGGCATCGCGCGCCGGCAGCGTGCGGCGGTGCCACGCGGTAAGCCCGAAGGCCACGTTCTCGCGCACCGTGAGGTGCGGGAACAGCGCGTAGTTCTGGAACAGGTAGCCGATGCGGCGCGCCGGCGCGGGCACGTCGATGCGCTGCGCGGCGTCGTACAGCGTGCGGCCGTCGAGCCGCACATGGCCCGCCGACGGATGCAGCAGGCCGGCGATGGCCTGCAGGGTGAGCGACTTGCCGGCCCCCGAAGGGCCGTAGAGCGCGGCGAAGGGAACGTCGGTCTGGAAGCGCACGGCGAGGTCGAAGCGCCGGGCCCCGTCCTTCACCGTGAGCTGCAGATCGACATCGATCATGGCTTGCCGAAACCGTAGCGCGTGAGCACTTCCTGGGCCGCGGGCGTCGACAGGAAGGCGATGAAGTCGCCGGCCAGCGCCTTCTGCTTGCTCTCGGCCACCACGGCGATAGGGTACGTCACGGGCGTGTGGCCGGTGGGCGTGAAGGCGACCTTGACCTTGTCGCCGGCCACGGCCGCGTCGGTGCGGTACACGAAGCCAGCCTCGACCTCGCCGCGGCTCACGTAGTCGAGCACCTGGCGCACGCTGTCGGCCTGCACGAACTTGGGTTCGAGCACGGTCCAGAGCTTGGCGTTGTCCAGCACCTGCTTGGTGTAGCGGCCGACCGGAACGGTGGCGGTCTTGCCGACGGCGATCTTCTTCACGTTCGCACCGCTCAGGTCCTGCAGCGACTTCAGGCCGACGGCGCCCTGCGCGGGCTCGACCAGCACGAGGCTGTTGGTGACGAAGTCCTTGCGGGTGGCGGTGTCGATGAGCTTCTGGTCGTTGCCGCGGTTCATGGTTTCCTGGTCGGCGCTGGCGAACACGTCGACCGGCGCGCCCTGCCCGATCTGCTGCAGCAGCACGCCCGAGGCGGCGAAGTTGAAGCGCACGGTGCTGCCCGCCTTGGCGGCTTCGAACTTGGGACCGATTTCCTTGAACGCGTCGGTCAGGCTCGCGGCGGCAGACACGGTGATCTGCTGCGCGGCGACCGCAAGCGGCAGGGCCAGGGCAAGCACGACGGACAAAAGACGCAACGGACGCATGGGCACAGTCTCCTGGAAAAAGGGGGGGTCAACGAAGCGAGAAAAAGCGGTTCGACACGACCAGCACGGCAATCGACAGCACCGACGTGACGACCACCAGCAGCAGCGCCAGGTCGTCGTGGCCGGCCTGCACGGCGTCGTAGATGGCCATCGACAGGGTCTGGGTCTGCTTGGGAATGGAGCCGGCCACCATCAGCGAGGCGCCGAACTCGCCCATGGCGCGCGCGAACGCGAGCAACGTGCCGGCCAGGATGCCGGGCCAGGCCAGCGGCAGCGTGACGCGCAGGAACACCGAGAACGGCGACTGGCGCAGGGTGCTGGCGGCGGCTTCGAGTGAGCGGTCGACGTTCGAGAACGCCGCGCTGGCCGACTTGAGCACCAGCGGCAGCGCCACCACGGCGGACGCCACCACGGCGCCGTGCCAGCTGAAGATGATGGTGTAGTCGAAGTGCTCGCGCAGCCAGGCGCCGAGCGGGCTGCGGCGCCCCGCCGCCACCAGGATGGCGTAGCCGATCACCGTGGGCGGCAGCACCAGCGGCAGCATGAACACGGCCTCGAGCACGCCCGAGCCGACGAACTGCTTGCGCGCGAACACCCAGCCCAGCGCCACGCCCGCGACCAGCGCCAGCAAGGTCGCGACCGCCGCGACCTGCAGCGACAGGACCAGCGGCGACCAGTCGGTGGTGGCGATGAGCGAAGAGGTGGTCGTCGTGTTCATTGAGATACGGCGCAATTGTTACATGAGCGACCTTCTGGTTCCCACGGGGATGCACGGATGCGCCGGTCTTCATATACTGGCGGATACAGCGTTGGAGACTTTGTCCATCCGCCCATGCGCCTTTCCCCTCATGACACCGTTGTCCGCTCGACCTCCGGCAGGCCCGAGCTTCGCCATGTGACGCAGGTGCACGAATGGCGCATCGAACGCACGCTGGACGCCGGCGGCTTCGTGCTGTCGATCATCGCGCCGGGCGGCGAGAGCCAGTCGTTCCTGGTGGCGCCGGGCGACGCGCAGGACATCGGCGAGGTGCTGCGCCGCAGCGCCGCGTGGACCGACCGGCGCGGGCAATGACAACGATGTGGCGCCACATGACGGGTGCGGAACGCATCCTCGAAGTCCTGCTGACACGGCGATCGGTCTCGCCGCGGCGGCTGCAATCGCCCGGCCCGAACCCCGACGAACTCGACGCCATCATTCAGGCCGGCCTGCGCGCGCCCGACCACGGCGGGCTGCATCCGTGGCGCGTGATCGAGTTCCGCCCGCAGAACCGCGAGGCGCTGGCCTGGTGCTTCGAACAGGAAAAATTGCGCCGCGATCCGCTCGCCAGCCCCACCGACCTGCGGCGCGCCCGCGAGCACGCCACGCGCCCGCCGCTGCTGCTGGGCTTCGTGGTGTCGCCGCGCGAGCGCAGCAAGATCCCCGCGCGCGAGCAGTGGCTGGGCGCCGGCGCGGCGCTGGGCAACCTTCTGGCCGCCGCGCACCAGCTGGGCTACGGCGCCATCGTGCTGAGCGGCGAGCGCTGTTTCGACGAAACGCTGGTGCGACAGGTCGGCGTGCAGCCGGGCGAGTACCTGGCGGGTTTCATCAGCATGGGCACGATCCGCGAGGCGCCGCCGCAGGCGCGCGAGACGCTGTCGCAGGACGTGTGGTCGTGCTGGCAGGGCGACCTGCTGCCGGGCGCGGCCGGCGATGCGTCAGGCGATGGCGATCAATCCATCCGCCCGTCGGAGCGCGTGCGCGGCAGCTGATCGAGCCGCGCGCCGAACCAGCCCACGCGCTCGGTCTCGCGCACGTCGAAGCGCGGCACGTAGGGCTTGATGTCGAGCACGGGCGTGCCGTCGATCATGTCGTTGCCGCTGAAATGCAGCGTCGTGCCTTCCACCGCCGTGAGCCGCACGATCGACAGGCCCAGCCGGTTGGGCCGCGCGGGCGCGCGCGTGGCGAACACGCCGTGCGTGGCGTCGTCGAGAAAAGGCACCACCTCGAGCCGTTCGTGCGCGCAGCGGTGCAGGTGTGTCACGAGGATCAGGTAATCAAAGCCTTCGATGTCGCGCAGCCCCGGCGCGAACTCGGTGAACACCTCCAGGCGCCCCACTTCGTCGGGTGCGCCGGCCGTCTGGATGGGCATGCCCGAGGTCTCGGTGAAGCGGCTGCGCACGATGCCGACCGGGCGGCAGACGACGGGGTCGATGTCGGCGGCGTTCATGGCGCGAGCAGGCGCGTGAGCGCGCGAACGTCGGCCGCCGTCGCGAGGCGCGCGGCGTTCTCGATGGCGCGGTAGCGCTTCACGATGTCCTCGCCCACCGGCGTGAGCGCCGTGCCGCCGCCGCGCGAGCCGCCGGCGGCGGTGTTCACGGCCGGTGAGGCCAGCGTCTGGTTCATCTCGTCGATCAGCATCCACGCGCGGCGGTACGACATGCCGAGCAGGCGGGCCGCCGCCGAGATCGAACCGGTCTCGGCCACGGCTTCGAGCACGGCGATCTTGCCGGGGCCGATGGCGATGGTGTCGTCCCGGTAGATGCGCAGGCGGAACTGGGCTTTGGATTTCATGATGGCGCGAAGGGTAAACCATCCAGGTGCCGTCGGCACCCGTGGACCGGGCTACGCGGCGTCGAGCGCGCCGCTGTGCTGGCGCGCCTGCGCCTGCCACTCGGGCGTCTGCAAAAAGGCCAGCGCCGCATCGAGCGCCCGCGCGGGCCGCACGCCCTCCTGCGTCATGAAGCCGATGGGCGTGCGCACCTCGGGCGCCACCAGCGGCAGCGCCTCCAGTTCGCGGTGGCTGCGCACGGCCGCCACCATGGCGCCGGGCAGCACGCTGCTGACGGTGCCCGCGCTCACGGCCAGCGCGAGCGTGAGCACCGAGTTGGTCTCGATGGCGGGCGCGACCGCAGCCACGCCGGCCTCGCGCAGGGCCTGGTCGATGATGGCGCGGTTGTGCATGTCGGGCGTGAGCAGGCACAGCGGCAGCGTGCCGGCCTCGGCCCAGGGGATGGGGCGGCCGATGCGCAGCCGGTCGGCCGAAGGCTTCTTGGCACGCCGCAGCAAAAAGTAATGTTCGATGCTCTGCGGCCAGGCCTTGAGCTTGACGCCCGGCAGGTGCATGCGCTCGGTGTAGCCCAGGGCGAGATCGACCGAGAGGTTTTCCAGGCCCGTTTCCAGCTCCTGCGAACTCATGGACAGCACGGCCGGCACGATGCCCGGATGGCGCTGCTGCAGCATCGCGGCAAAGCGCGACAGCATCGGGATCGCGGTGGGCACGGCGGCCATGCGCAGCCGCCCGCGCGGGTCGCCGGCCTCGCTGCGCAACTCCTGCAGCAGCACCTCGTTGTCGCGCAGCATGCGCTGCGCCGTGGCCAGCACGCGCTCGCCTTCGTGCGTGAGGCCCACGTACACGCGGGAGCGCTTGACGATGACGACGCCGAACTCGCCTTCCAGCGCGCGCAGCGCGTTGGACAGGGCCGGCTGCGTGATGTGGCAGGCCTGCGCGGCGCGGCCGAAATGCTTGTGCTCGCTGAGTGCGACGAGGTAGCGCATCGAGGCGAGCAGGTTCATTGCGTGCGTCCTTTTTCTTCTTGGGGGCTCTCGTCCGGGGCGCCTGCGCAGGCCCTCGCCCTGCCCCCGCCGCTGCCTCAGGTGTTCTTGCTGATCGAGATCGTCGGGAACTTCGCGGAAAAGTCCTTCGCCTTCTCCGCGATCCCCACCGCCACGCTGCGCGCCACGGCCTTGTAGAGCCCGGCCACCTCGCCGTCGGGGTCGGACACCACCGTGGGCGCGCCGCTGTCCGCCTGCAGGCGGATGTTGATGTCCAGCGGCAGCGCGCCCAGGTAGGCCATCTGGTACTCGGCCGCCATCTTCTTGCCGCCGTCGGCGCCGAAGATGTGCTCGGCATGGCCGCAGTTGGAGCAGATGTGCACCGCCATGTTCTCCACGATGCCCAGGATCGGCACGCCGACCTTCTCGAACATCTGGATGCCCTTGCGCGCGTCGAGCAGCGCGATATCTTGCGGCGTGGTGACGATCACCGCGCCCGTCATCGGCACGCGCTGGCTCAGCGTGAGCTGGATGTCGCCGGTGCCCGGCGGCATGTCGACGATCAGGTAGTCGAGGTCTTTCCAGTTGGTCTGGCGCAGCAGCTGCTCGAGCGCCTGCGTGGCCATGGGGCCGCGCCAGATCATGGCCTGGTCGGCGTCGACCAGGAAGCCGATCGACATCACCTGCACGCCATGGCGCTCCTTGGGCTCCATGTTCTTGCCGTCGATGCTCTCGGGGCGCCCGTCCAGGCCCATCATCATGGGCTGGCTCGGGCCGTAGATGTCGGCGTCGAGCAGGCCCACGCTGGCGCCCTCGGCGGCCAGCGCCAGCGCCAGGTTGGCGGCCGTGGTGCTCTTGCCCACGCCACCCTTGCCCGAGGCCACGGCCACGATGTTGCGCACGTTGGGCATCAGCTGCACGCCGCGCTGCACCGCATGGCTGATGACCTTGGTGACGATGTTGACCGACACGTTCTCCACGCCCGGCACGGCCTTGGCCGCGGCCACCAGCGACTTGCGGATGGCCGCGTGCTGGCTCTTGGCGGGGTAGCCGAGTTCGAGGTCGAACGAGACATCGCCCTCGGCGATCTGCAGGTTTTTGAGCGAGCGGGTCGCTGCGAATTCTTTGCCGGTGTTAGGGTCCGTGACGCTCTTGAGTGCGTCCATGAGCCCGTCGGGGGTGAGTGCCATTGATCAAACTCCTGAATGGCGGGTAGTCTATTCCGCCCGCCAAGCCCGTACCGGGACGCGCTCATTTCCCGTCCGAAAAACGCCGAAGAAGAAAAGACACCGACGCAATGCCCGAGACAAGCCCCGCCACCGGCCTGCTGCTGACAGGCGGCGGCGCCCGCGCCGCCTACCAGGTCGGCGTGCTCGAAGCCATCGCCGAGATCCGGCGCGACGCCGTGGCGGCGGGTGCGGCCATCGGCGGCGGCAACCCCTTCCAGATCATCACCGGCACCTCGGCCGGCGCCATCAACGCCGCCGCGCTGGCCTGCGGCGCCGACGACTTCGACCGCGTGGTCGCGCACATCGCGCAGGTCTGGGGCGAGTTCCGCGCCGAACAGATCTACCGCGCCGACTCGCTCTCGGTGCTCGGCAGCGGCGCGCGCTGGCGCATGCTGCTCGGGCTGGGGCGCTTCGCGGCCAACTGGATGCGCATCAAGCCGAAGTCGCTGCTGGACAACACGCCGCTGGCCGGCCTGCTGCAACGCCTGGTGCCGCTGGACCGCCTGCCGCAGCTCATGCAGCAGGGCCACGTGCAGGCGCTGGCGGTCACGGCCTCGAGCTACAGCTCGGGCGAGCACGTGACCTTCTTCGAGGCGGCCGTGCCGATGGAGCCCTGGGTGCGCTCGCAGCGCCTGTCGGTGCGCGACCGCATCACGCACGCGCACCTGATGGCCTCCTCGGCCATTCCCTTCGTATTCCCGGCCACGGCGCTGCCGATGCCGCCGGGCCACACCGAGTACTTCGGCGACGGCTCGATGCGCCAGTCGGCGCCCATCGCGGCGGCGATCCACCTGGGCGCGCAGCGCATCGTGGTGATCGGCGCGGGCCGCATGCACGAGCCGCGCGACGAGGACGCACCCAACACCCACAGCGGCTACCCGACCATGGCGCAGATCGCCGGCCATGCGCTGTCGAGCATCTTTCTGGATGCGCTGGCGGTCGACATCGAGCGCCTGCGCCGCATCAACCACACGCTGGGCCTGATTCCCGAAGAAGCGCGCGCCGCCAGCGCGCTGCGCCCGCTCGACCTGCTGGTGATCTCGCCGTCGGAGCGGATCGATATGATCGCGGCGCGCCACGTCGACGCGCTGCCGGGCGCCGTGCGGCACCTGCTGGGCGGCTCGAAGGTCGCGGCCGACGTGAAGGGCGGCGCGCTCGCCAGCTACCTGCTGTTCGAGTCGGCCTACACGCGCGAACTCATGGCGCTGGGGCGCGCGGACGCGATGCGCCAGCGCGACGAGGTGCTGCGGTTCTTCGGGTGGGTGCCGACGTGACGGCGCATGCGGCCAGCTGAGTTCGCGTCGCTCAGTCCGCCTCGTCGAGCAGCCCTAGCACCACGTCCAGCAGCACGTTCGCGCCCTGCGCCAGGTCGGCGCTCGCCGTGTGCTCCTTCGGGTTGTGGCTGATGCCGCGCGCGCTCGGCACGAAGACCATGGCGGCGGGCGCGATGCGCGCCATCATCTGTGCGTCGTGGCCCGCGCCCGAGGTCATGCGGCGGTGGCTCAGGCCGCGGGCGTGCGCGCTGGCCTCGACGAGGCGCACCAGCCGTTCATCGAACTGCACCGGTTCGAAGCGCGCCAGCGTGCGGGCTTCGATGGTCACGCCTTCGGTTGTTTCGAGTTGCCGCAGGTAGTCCGCCAACTCGCCTTCGGCGTCCTTCAGCGTCGCCTCGTCGGTGTTGCGCAGGTCGACCGTGAGCGTGGCGCGCGCCGCGATCACGTTGATGAGATTCGGGTGCAGGTCGATCGCGCCGACGGTCGCGACCTGGCTGCCGCCGTAGCGGCGTGCCAGCTCGCGCACGAACACCGCGATGGCGGCGGCGCAGTAGCCGGCGTCGTGGCGCAGGTGCATGGGCGTGGTGCCCGCGTGGTTCGACTGGCCGGTGACGACGATCTCCTGCCACGAGATGCCCTGCAGGTCGGCCACCGCGCCGATGGTGACGCCCTCGGCCTCCAGCACCGGGCCCTGCTCGATGTGCAGTTCGACGAACGCATGCGGCACCAGCGCGCCGCAGGCCATGTCGCCCGCGTAGCCGATGCGCGCGAGCTCGTCGCCCAGCCGTGCGCCGTCGGTGGCGACGGTGTCGAGCGCCGCCTCGAGCGCCAGCCCGCCCGCGTGCACCAGCGAGCCCATCATGTCGGGCATGAAGCGCACGCCCTCCTCGTTGGTGAACGCGGCGACCACGAAGGGGCGCAGCGTCTGGCGCTGGCGTTCGTTGAGCCAGCGCACCACCTCCAGGCCGGCCAGCACGCCGTAGTTGCCGTCGTAGCGCCCGCCCGTGGCGACGGTGTCGATGTGGGAGCCGGTCATCACAGGCTTCGCATCGGGCAGCTGACCGGGGCGGATGCCGAAGATGTTGCCGATGCGGTCGATGCGCACCGTGAGGCCCAGGTCGCGCATCCACTGCACGAGCCGGTCGCGGCCCGCGCGGTCGGCGTCGGTGAGCGCGATGCGGCAGACGCCGCCTTGCGCCGTCTCGCCGATGGCGGCGTGCGCGTCGATGCGCGCCATCAACGCGGCTTCGGCGATGCCTTCGCGCTGCAGCCATTGCGTCTGCGCCGCGACCACTTCTTCGCCCGAGCGGCCCGTCAGCGCGCGGTACACGCCGGGCGCGGTCGCGCCTTCGGTGCTGAACAGCAGCACGCGCGAGGTGGCGTCGAGGCCGGCGGCGCGCGCCAGTTCGGGATCGGCCGCGAGCACCTGCAGCGCGGCCAGGCCGGCCGCGCCGGATTCGCCGACCAGCACGGGCACGTCGCCCGCCTCGCCGGTGGCGAAGGTGCGCATGGCGTGCTCGGCGTCGGCATCGGTGACGGTCATGAAGAGGTCGACCGAGGGTTGCAGGAAGCGCCACGCGAGCGGCGAGGTCTCGCCGCAGGCCAACCCCGCCATCACCGAATCGACGCTGCCGATGGCGCGATCGGGTCGGCCGCTGCGCGCGCTCTGCAGCAGGCAGTCGGCCTGCTCGGGCTCGACGACGATCAGCGTCGGCCGCGCGGCGCCGTAGCGTTCCCAGAAATGGCTGGCCACGCCGGCCGCGAGCCCGCCGACGCCGCCCTGCACGATGACGTGGGTGAAGGGGCACGGCGCGCCGGGCGCGGTGTTCTCGAGCAGCTCGTCGACGAGGATGCCGTAGCCCTGCATCACGTCGCGCGGAATCTCTTCGTAGCCTTCGTAGGAGGTGTCGGAGACCACCTCCCAACCGTTCACCCGGGCCAGGCGCGCGGCCTCCTCGACCGAGGCGTCGTAGTTGCCCGCGATGCGCACGATCTCGGCGCCGAGCGCGGCGATGGGCGCCTCGCGCTCCTCGCTGACCTGCGCGTGCAGCACGATCACGCAGCGGCAGCCCATGCTCTGCGCCGCCGCGGCCAATGCGCGGCCATGGTTGCCGTCGGTCGCGCTGATGACGACGAAGCCGCGCAGCGCCTCGGCGTGCCGGCCCGCGAACAGGTCGGCCGGTGTCCAGCCTCGCTCGGGCCAGCGGCGCAGCACGAGCCGCAGCAAGGCCACGGGCGCGCCCAGTACCTTGAAGCTGCCGAGCGCGGAGCGGCGCGATTCGTCCTTCACGACCACCTGCGCGATGCCCAGTTGTGCGGCGAGCCGGGGCAGCGGCCACGCCGGCGTCGACTGCGGCGAGAGCCGGTCCCAGGTGGACAGCCACTGGCGGCTCTCGCGACCGCGTGCGATGTTCATGACGGCCTGCAGGGCCGCGTCGTAGCCGCGCCGTTGCGCGTGAGGGTTGGCGAAGAGCATGGGAAGAAAACCGGAAAAGAAGAATGGATCAGGCGGCGGTGCGCACGGGAAGCCGCTGGCGCACGATCTGCGCGAAGTAGCGCGCGCCCGTGGTCAGCACCGCGTCGTTGAAGTCGTAGCGGCCGTTGTGCAGCGGCGTGCCGCCGGGCTCGCCCTCGGCGCCGTTGCCCAGGAAGACGAAGGCGCCCGGCACGGCGCGCAAGAAGGCACCGAAGTCTTCCGAGATCATCATCGGCGCCACGTTCGCATCGACCTTCTCGGCGCCCACCACGGCCGTGGCGGCGGCCACCGCGGTCGGCACGCATTCGGCCCAGTTCACGGTGGGCGCGAACTCGTGCGTGTAGCTGAACGTGCACTCCGCGCCGTGCATGCGGCAGATGCCTTCGCTGATCTCGCGCATGCGCGCCTCGAGCATGCGCTGCACGGCCGGGTCGTAGCTGCGCGTGTCGCCCTTGATGATCGCGTTCGACGGAATGGCGTTGCGGATGCCGTCGGTGATGAACTCGGTGCACGACACCACGGCCTGCGCGCCGGGGTCGAGCGTGCGCGACACGATGGTCTGCAGCGCCAGCACGATCTGCGCGCCGATCACGATCGGGTCGATGCCCATGTGCGGCCGTGCCGCGTGCGTGCCCCGGCCGTGGATGTGGATGACGAAGTTGTCCTCGCTCGCCATCAGGCCGCCCGTGCGCGTGGCGAAGGTGCCGGCGGGCAGGCCGGGCATGTTGTGCAGGCCGTAGATCTCGTCGACCGGGAAGCGTTCGAACAGGCCGTCGTCCATCATGGCGCGGGCGCCACGGCCGTGCTCTTCGGCGGGCTGGAAGATGAAGCGCACGGTGCCGTCGAAATCGCGCCGCTCGCGCAGCAGCTGCGCGGCACCGAGCACCATCGCCATGTGGCCGTCGTGGCCGCAGGCGTGCATGCGCCCGGGCGTGCCGGAGGCGTAGGGCCGCTCGGTCGCCAGTTCGGTGATGGCCAGCGCGTCCATCTCGGCGCGCAGGCCGATCACGCCCGGCCCGCTGCCGACCGTGAGGCTGGCGACCAGCCCGGTGCCGCCGATGCCGGTGTGCACCTCGAGCCCCAGCGCCCGCAGCGCGTTGGCAATGAAGGCCGAGGTCTTCGCCTCCTCGAAGCCGGTTTCGGGCATCGCATGCAGCTGGTGCCGCCAGCCGGCCAGCTGGTCGCGCAGGGGTGCGTCTGGAAACTTCATGACGAGATGCTATTGACAACGCAGCGGGACAGGTGCGCAAAATTAGCCTCTGCCACGCAACGTTTTTGCGCGAAGCCTGCCCTTTCTTTCTCATGACACCCCTCGACGCCCTCGACCTGCACCTGCTCGAACTGATCCAGGCCGACAGCCGCCTCTCGCAGGGCGAGCTGGGCGAGCGCATCCACCTGTCGACGGCGGCGGTGAACCGCCGGCTCAAGCGCCTGCGCGACGAGGGCGTGATCCAGCGCCACGGCGCCGTGCTGTCGCCGGCCGCGCTCGGGCACCCGCTCACCATCGTGGTCGAGGTCGAGGCCGAGAGCGAGCAGATCGAACGGCTCGACGCCATGAAGCAAAGCTTTCGCGACTGCCCGCAGGTGCAGCAGTGCTACTACGTGACGGGCGAGTGGGACTTCATCCTCGTATGCGTGGTGCGCGACATGGCACAGTACACCGCGCTCACCCGCCAGCTGTTTTTCCAGAGCAACAACGTCAAGCGCTTTCGCACGCTGGTGACGATGGACCCGGTGAAGGTGAGCCTGGATGTGCCGGTGTCGGCGGGGGGCTGAGGGCGCGTCACGAACCCAGGCCGAACAGCGCCAGCAGGCCCAGAACGAACCAGCCGGCCTTCTTGGCGCTTTCGGCGCTTTCCTTCGAGATCGGCCACAGCTTGGCGCGGCGCCAGGCGCGAAAGTTGTTCGCCACCGCGAGGCCCACGCCAAGCAAGAGCAGCGGCGCCATGTCCCATGCGGCTGCTGCGATGCCCGACAGCACGACGATCAGCAGGCCCGCCACCCCGATCCCGCTCGAGGTGCTGGCCAGCACATGCGAGAGCTTGCCGCAAAGTCCGCACGCCGCGGGCGTTTCGCGGCTGGACCAGCGCTTGGCAACGGCGGCGATGCCCGGCTGGCGGCAATGGGGACAGGCGTAGGTCATGCGGCTCCCGCGAACGACGTAGAAGCCGACGATAGCCGATGGGCTCAGCGCGCCGACAACATCGACCGCAGCATCAGCAGCACCGCGCCGACGATCGGCGCCAGCGCCAGCAACCGACCGGGTTCGAAGGCCAGCCCGGCGATGGCGCCGATGAAGCAGCCAACCTTGATCCACATCGGCACCGCGCCCCAGCCGCGCCGGTGGGTCACGGCGAGCGCGATCAGGGCGACCCAGCCGATCGCGCCGCCGAGAACAGACAGCGTCCAGCTCAGCAGGTAGAACGCCGAGTCCGCGTCGCGGAACGCGAGGGCCGTGCCCAGGCCGCGCCAGGTGTGCCACCAGCCGTCGAACAGCAGGAAGCCGGAGGCCGAGGCGGCCCACCAGAAGAAGGCGTAGAGGCTGGCCACGCCGGCCAGGGCCGCCAGCCCGCCCAGCAGGCGGCGGGTGATGTCGTCGAAGGGCGCGGGGTCGCGCCAGGTGGCCGTTTGTCCGTGGTCCATGCTCGGAGCTCCATTGGTTCGCAATGGGTCCGACGTTAGGCAGCGAATGTGCGGGCTGGATGAAGCCTGTGTGAAGCGGGGTATCAGGCTGTCGGCGCGTCGGGCGCAATGCCCAGTTCCGCGCAGACGCGCCCCAGCAACGCCTTCAGCGATGCCACCTCGGCCTCCAGCCGCGCCACGTTGGCCTTGAGCGCCGCGACCTCGCCGAGCGAATCGCCGTGCGTGGCGAAGGCGCCGTCGCCCGAGGCGCCCGGCCCCGCCACCTCTTCCGCCGGTGGCCCGCTCAGCAGGTGCGCCCAGCGGCTTTCGCGCGCACCGGGCAGGCGCGCCAGCTTCACCACCAGCGCGCCGGCCGGACGTTCGGCGAGTTCGTTGAGGAAGCCCTCGACCGACGAGATGTCGGCGAAGTTGTGCATGCGGTCGCAGGCGATGCGCAGCTCGCCGGCCGTCTGCGGGCCGCGCAGCATCAGCACGGTGAGCAGGATGACCGACTGCGACGGAATGCGCAGCACGCGGTCGGTGTTGTGCTCGTAGCGGAAGGCGCGCCCGCCGCTGGTCTCGGCCACGAGGCTGTAGCCCTTCAGGCTGTCGATGGCGGCCTGCACCTGCGACTCGCTGAGTTCGAGCACCGGGTTGCGGCTGGTCTTCTGGTTGCAGCCCGACACGAGCGAGTTGAGCGTGAGCGGGTAGCTGTCGGGCACGGTGCGCTGCTTTTCGGCCAGCACGCCGAGGACGCGGGTTTCAAGGAGGGACAGGACGGGCAGCGGTGTGGACATGGCTCTGGGAGAAAGGGCAGAAGTGAAAAGGCAGCCGGGCCTCAGGGCGCCACCACGGCCAGCACCGGCCCGAGGTCGCGCACGAAGTCGTTGCGCTGCAGTGTCTTCGAATAGATCGCCGACACGGTGCCGTCGAGGTACAGCGCATCGCGGCAATGCAGCACGTCGCGCAAGTACAGCGCGAAGTCGTAGAAATTCACCGGCGTCTCGGCGAGGACGAAGACCGCGGTGGTGCCCGACACGCACACGCCGTTGCGGGTCTTGCGCGAATCCGAATTCGGAATGAGCGCCGGGTGCACCGCGCCGTGGCGCAGCAGCAGCGGGCCCGACTGGGTTGCCAGCTGCACGCCGCCCTTCGCGGCGATCGCCGGGTACTCCGACGCCTCGACGATGCGCGGCCCCTGGGCCGTCACCAGGAACACGCCGTTGGGCTTGCGAAAGAAATTGCCGACGCCGTCGGCCAGATTCAAAGGTGCCTCCTCGCGGCCTTCACGCACCAGCAGGCCGACGGGCGCGAAGTCGGCGTGGTACATGCCGGCGTTCGCCGCGAACAGCAGTTGCTTGTTGCGCGCCTTCAGCCAGGCCTCGAGCCGGTCGAAGCGCTTGAAGGCGGCGCCGGTGTCGTCGTTCAGGAACAGCGCGAGTTTTTCGGTGCGCAGGTCGACCTTGACGACGGTGTAGCGCGGCGACGCGTCCACGGCGCCGGCGGCGGACCACGCCAGGCCGGCAAGCAGGAAGACCAGCGCAGGCAGCAGCAGTTTTTTCATGCGACCTGCACTGTCTGCTTTTCTCAACCGCCGTTGATGCGCGCGACCAGCGCCTTCGTGAAGGCCGCCGTGCCGGCTGTGCCGCCGAGGTCACCGGTGCGCACGTTGTCCAGGTTGAGCGTCTGGTCGATGGCGGTGCGCAGGCGCGTGGCCAGCTCGGGCCGCTTGACGTGGTCGAGCATGAGCGCGGCCGCCAGCAGCAGCGCGGTCGGGTTGGCGATGCCCTTGCCGGCGATGTCGGGGGCCGAGCCGTGCACGGCCTCGAAGATCGCGGCGTTGGTGCCGATGTTGGCGCCGGGCGCCATGCCCAGGCCGCCGACCAGGCCGGCCACGAGGTCCGAGAGGATGTCGCCGAACAGGTTGGTGGTCACCAGCATGTCGAACTGCCAGGGGTTGAGCACCAGCTTCATCGCGCAGGCGTCGATGATCACGGTGTCGAGCTCGAACTGGCCCTTGTACTTCTCTTCGTACAGGTCCAGGCCGGTCTCCAGGAAGATGCCGGTGAGCGCCTTCATGATGTTGGCCTTGTGCACCAGCGTGACCTTCTTGCGGCCGGTGGCCACGGCGGTGTCGAACGCGTATTCGAGCAGGCGGCGGCTGCCCTTGCGGGTGTTGACGCCGGTGGCCATGGCCACGGCGTGCGGGTCGCCGTCGATGGGCACGTAGTGCTCGTGGCCGATGTACAGGCCCTCGAGGTTCTCGCGCACCACGGTCAGGTCGATGTTGTCGTAGCGCCCGCCCGGGATGATGGTGCGTGCGGGGCGCAGGTTGGCGTACAGCTGGAACTCCTCGCGCAGGCGCACGTTCGACGAGCGGTAGCCGCCGCCCGAGGGGGTTTCGAGCGGGCCCTTGAGCGCCAGGCGGGTGCTGCGGATGCTGTCCAGCGTGGCCTTGGGCAGCGGGTCGCCCGAGGCCTTGACGCCGCCCAGGCCGGCGATCTGGGTGTCCCACACGAAAGGCGCCTTCAGCGCGTCGAGCGCCGCCAGGGTCGCGTCGACGATCTCGGGGCCGATGCCGTCGCCGGGGATGAGGGTTGCGGGGATCGAGGTGGTCATCGGCGGCGGCTCACTTTCAGTAAAGAGGCTGCGAGCATACGTCGCACGGGCGACACCCCCGCGGCCTTCGGGGTCACTCCGGGTACCCCGCCGGCGGGGTGAGCAGCCCCATGGCGGCGGCCCCGGGACGGGCCGCCTAAAATGCCCGGTTCCCGGACGCGGCCCCTGGCCGCCTCCACGGGCCCCGCGCCCCTTCCGTTCGTCACTCCCGAAAGCGCCCTCCCCGATGTCCGCCCCGCGCAAGCTCTTCGTCACCACCGCCCTGCCGTATGCCAACGGCAAGTTCCACATCGGCCACATGATGGAATACATCCAGGCCGACATCTGGGTGCGGAACCAGCGAATGAATGGCGCCGACGTCAACTTCGTGTGCGCCGACGACGCGCACGGCGCGGCCATCACCATCGCGGCCGACAAGGCCGGTGTGACGCCGCAGGCCTTCGTGGCCGAGATCGCCGCGGGCCGCAAGCCCTACCTCGATGGCTACCACATCGCCTTCGACAACTGGCACTCGACCGACGCGCCCGAGAACCACCAGCTGGCGCAGGACATCTACCGCGACCTGCGCGCCAACGGCCTCATCGAGACCAAGAGCGTCGAGCAGTTCTACGACCCGGCCAAGGGCATGTTCCTGGCCGACCGCTTCATCAAGGGCGAGTGCCCCAACTGCCACTCGAAGGACCAGTACGGCGACAACTGCGAGGTGTGCGGCGCCGTGTACGCGCCCACCGAGCTGATCAACCCGTATTCGGCGCTGTCGGGCGCCAAGCCCGAGCTGCGCAGCTCGGAGCACTTCTTCTTCAAGCTGTCGGACCCGCGCTGCGAGGCCTACCTGAAGGAATGGACCGCCGCCCCCGGCCACGTGCAGCCCGAGGTGCAGAACAAGATCCGCGAGTGGCTCTACAAGGACGACGAAGGCAAGGGCGGCCTGGGCGACTGGGACATCAGCCGCGACGCGCCCTACTTCGGCATCGAGATTCCCGATGCGCCGGGCAAGTACTTCTACGTGTGGCTCGACGCGCCCGTGGGCTACCTGGCCTCGCTGAAGAACCTGCTCGACAAGCGCTGCATCGAGCTGGGCGGCGACGGCATCTCGTACACCGAGTACATGGCCGACCCCGAGCTGGAGCAGGTGCACTTCATCGGCAAGGACATCATCACCTTCCACACGCTGTTCTGGCCCGCGATGCTGCATTTCAGCGGCCGCAAGGCGCCCAACGCCGTGTACGTGCACGGCCACCTGACGGTGAGCGGCGAGAAGATGAGCAAGAGCCGCGGCACCGGCATCGACCCGCTCAAGTACCTGTCGATCGGGCTCGATCCCGAATGGCTGCGCTACTACATCGCCGCCAAGCTCAACGGCCGCAACGAGGACATCGACTTCAACCCCGACGACTTCGTGGCGCGCGTGAACAGCGACCTCGTAGGCAAGTACATCAACATCGCCAGCCGCGCGGCCGGCTTCATCGGCAAGCGCTTCGGCGGCCAGCTCGGTGCGGTGTCGGCCGACGGCGAAACGCTGCTGTCCACGCTGCGCGCCGCGGCCACGCAGGTGCAGTCGCTGTACGACGGCCGCGACTACGCCCGCGCACTGCGCGAGGTGATGGCGCTGGCCGACAAGGTGAACGAGTACGTCGACCAGAACAAGCCCTGGGAACTGGCCAAGAAGGAAGGCGCCGAGGCGCGCCTGCACGACGTGTGCACGGTGTGTATCGAGGCCTTCCGCCTGCTCACGCTGTACCTCAAGCCCGTGCTGCCGGCGCTGGCCGTGAACGTCGAGGCCTTCCTGAAGATCGCGCCGCTGACCTGGGCCGACGCCGCCCAGGCCCTGCCGGCCGGCCACGCCATCGGCGACTACAAGCACCTGATGCAGCGCGCCGACCCCAAGCAGGTCGACAAGCTGTTCGACGTGCCCGAAGCCGCGGCTGCCGCACCCGTCGCCGCCGAAGCGCAGGAGCTGCCCGGCGGCGAAGCCATCGCGCCGACCATCACCATCGACGACTTCGCGAAGATCGACCTGCGCATCGCGAAGATCGTGGCCTGCGAGAAGGTCGAGGGCTCGACCAAGCTGCTGCGCCTGACGCTCGATGCCGGCGAAGGCAAGACGCGCAACGTGTTCAGCGGCATCGCCTCGGCCTACCAGCCGGAGCAACTGGTCGGCAAGCTCACGGTGCTGGTCGCCAACCTCGCGCCGCGCAAGATGAAGTTCGGCGTCAGCGAAGGCATGGTGCTGGCCGCGAGCCACGGCGACGAAAAGGCCCACCCGGGCATCCACGTGCTCGAGCCCTGGGCGGGCGCGACGCCGGGCATGCGCGTGCGCTGACCCGACCACGCAAAGAAGAACTAGCCGAACTTGTTGTTCAACACGAGGTCGGCGAACACCTTGCCGCCCACCGAGATGTGGTCGCGCATCGCCTCCGCGGCGTTGTCCGCGTGACCTTTCAGAATCCACTCGACCACCCGTTCGTGCTCCCGCTGTGAAGCGGCGAGCCGGCCGGGCTTCTCGAACATCCGCCCACGGTAGGCCGAGATGCGCAGCCGCACGGTCTGCGCCTGCTCCACGATGAAGGGGTTGCCGCTGGCGCGGTAGATCACGTCGTGCAGCGCGGCGTTGGCCTGCTGGTAGGCCTCGGCGTCGTCCGCCTGCGCCTGCGCGGCGGTGCCGGCCAGGGCGCGCAGCAGCTCCTCGCGCAGCGCCGGGCCGATGCGCAGCGCGGCCAGCCGCGCCAGCACGCCTTCGAGCTCGCCGAGCGCTTCCATCATCGCCACCAGTTCGTTCGCCCGCAGCTGGCGCACGTAGATGCCGGTGCGCGGAACGATGTCGACCAGCCCGCGCGCACTGAGCAGCAGCAGCGCCTCGCGCACCGGCGTGCGCGAGGTGTTGAAGCTCAGGGCCAGGGCCTTTTCGTCGATGGCCATGCCGGGCGACAGCACGCCGCCCAGGATGTCTTGTTCGAGCCGGGCGCGGATGCGGTCCTGCAGGCTGTGGGTGTCGAGGGTTTTTGCGGGTTGCATGGCGATCTGGATATTAGCTAACCTTACAGATATATCAATTCATCTGTTTGGTACATCAATGTCTCCCACCCTCGCGATCGACGGCCACGTGGCCTACCTGACGCTGCACCGTCCCCAGGCCGCCAACAAGCTCACGCCGGACGATCTTCCCGTGCTGATCCAGCATGTGGACACAGTGAACCGCACGCCCGAGGTGCTGGTGCTGGTCCTGCGCGCCGAGGGCAAGTACTTCTGCAGCGGGTTTGATATATCAGAGGTGGCCACCCAGAGCCAGACCGAAGGCCGCAGCTTCGGCGAGATGGTCGACGTGTTCGAAAACTGCCGCGCCGTCACCATCGCGGCGGTGCACGGCGGCGTCTACGGCGGCGCGACCGACCTCGTGCTGGCCTGCGACTTCCGCGTGGGCGCCCGCGCTGCCGAGATGTTCATGCCGGCCGCCCGGCTCGGCCTGCACTACTACCAGAGCGGCATGGAGCGCTACGTGTCGCGGCTGGGGCTGGACACGGCCAAGCGGCTGTTCCTCACCGCCGAGAAGCTCGACGGCGCCGCCATGCGCGACTGCGGCTTTCTCACGCAGCTGGTCGACGACGCCGCCGCGCTCGACGCCGAGGTGCAGCGCCTGCGCACCGTGCTCGCCGGCATGGCGCCGCTGGCGCTGCTGGGCATGAAGAAGCACCTGAACCAGATCGCGCGCGGCACCGCCGACGCGGCCGCGATCTCGCGCGAGGTGCAGCGCACCGTCGCCTCCGAAGACCTCGCCGAGGGCGGCCGGGCCTGGCGCGAGAAGCGCACGCCGGTGTTCCAGGGCCGCTGAGCGCGCCCGCCCTTCCCTACACAAGACCCAGGAGACAAACCCATGAAGCAAGAACTGCGAGCCCTCTCGTTCGCCGCCGCCGCGCTGCTGGCCTCGGCCGGCGCACTGGCCGACACCTACCCCTCGCGCCCGATCACGCTGCTGGTGGGCTTCCCCGCCGGCGGCGGCGCCGACACCGTGGCGCGCATCGTCGGCGACAAGCTGGGCAAGCTGCTCGGCCAGCCGATCGTCATCGACAACAAGCCGGGCGCGGGCACCACCATCGCGTCGGACCAGGTCGCGCGCGCCGCGCCCGACGGCTACACGCTGCTGCTGGGCAGCGCCAACCTCTATGGCAGCGACAAGCTGCTCTACAAGAGCGTGAAGTACGACGGCGCCAGGAGCTTCGTGCCGATCTCGCGCTGGAGCTCCGCGCCGATGCTGCTGGCGGTGAACAAGGACGTGAGCGCCAAGACCGTGCAGGCGCTGATCGCCGAAGCGCGGCAGAACCCCGGCAAGCTGGCGTACTCGTCGTCGGGCGCGGGCGTGGTGACGCACCTGGCGGGCCTGTCGTTCGAGAAGGCGGCCGGCGTGCAGATGCTGCACGTGCCGTACAAGGGCGGCGCGCCGTCGATCCAGGCCGTGGCCGCGGGCGACGTGCAGCTCACCTTCGGCACGCCGCCCTCGGTGCTGCCGATGGCGCAGGGCCAGAAGCTGCGCGTGCTGGCCGTCACCTCGGGCCAGCGCTCGCCGCTCTTTCCCGACGTGCCCAGCGTGGCCGAGGCCGGCGTGAAGGGCTACGACTACACCTTCTGGTTCGGCCTCTTCGGCCCGGCCGGCCTGCCGCCGGAGGTGGCGCAGAAGCTGTTCGACGCCAGCGTGGCGGCGCTGAACGACCCCGAGGTCAAGGCGCGGATGGAGAAGTCGGGCAACGAGTCGGCACCGTCGAAGTCGCTGGCCGAATTCCGTGCCTGGGCTTTGGCCGAAGGCGCGAAGTCGAAGGAACTCACCGAGCGCTCGGGCGCGAGCGTCGAATGAGCACGCACGCACCCAAGGCAGGCCCGCTGCAGGGCTTCACCGTCATCGACCTCACGCGCGTGCTCGCGGGCCCGTACTGCACGCTGCTGCTCGCCGACCTGGGCGCGCGCGTCATCAAGGTGGAGCAACCCGGCCTGGGCGACGACGCGCGGCAGATCGGCCCCTTCGTCGAGGGCGACTCGGCCTACTTCATGTCGGTCAACCGCAACAAGGAGTCGATCGCGCTCGACCTGAAGGCGCCGGCCGACCGCGCGGTCTTCGAGCAGCTGCTGGCCACGGCCGACGTGCTGGTCGAGAACTTCCGGCCCGGCACGATGGAAAAGCTGGGCTACGACTGGCCGACGCTGCACGCGCGCTTTCCGAAACTGGTGTTCACCTCGGTCTCGGGCTTCGGCCAGACCGGGCCGTACAGCAGGCGCCCCGCCTACGACATGGTGGTGCAGGCGATGGGCGGCATCATGAGCCTCACCGGCCACCCGGGCGCGCCGCCGACGCGCGTGGGCGTGTCGATCGGCGACCTCGGCGCCGGGCTGTATGCGGCCATCGGCACGCAAGCTGCGCTGCTGCAGCGCAGTCGCACGGGCCTGGGCGACCGGGTCGACGTGGCGATGCTCGATTGCCAGGTCGCGCTGCTCGAGAACGCGATCTCGCGCATGGAGGCCGAGGGCCGCGCGCCGGGGCCGATCGGCTCGCGGCACCCGTCGATCACGCCCTTCGACGTGTTCCGCGCAGCCGACGGCTGGTTCGTGATCGCAGCGGGCAACGACGCGCTGTTCCAGCGCCTGTGCACCGCGCTCGAGCTGCCCGCGCTCGCCGGGGACGCGCGCTTTGCCACCAACCCGGCGCGCTGCCAGCACCACGAGGCGCTCAAGCAGCAGCTCGAAGAGCGCCTGTCGACCGCGCCCTGCGCGCACTGGCAGGCGCTGCTGATGCAGCACAACATCCCCACCGGCGACTACAACGACGTGGCCGCGGTGGTGAACGACCCGCAGGTGCAGGCGCGCGAGATGCTGGTGCAGGTGCGCACGCAGGGCGGCCAGCCGCTCACGGTGGCGGGCAACCCGGTGCACGTCGGCGGGCTGCGCACGCAGGTGCGGCGGCAACCGCCGCGGCTGGACCAGGACCGCGAGGCGATCCTGGCGTCACTCGCCCGATCCAGCGCTGCGGGTGCAGAATCCGCCCATGCAACGCAGTGACCGCCTCCGCCCCCTCGTCCTTTCCGCGCTCGGCCTCGCGGGTGCGCTGCTGCTGAGCGGCTGCGCGGTGGTCAGCGTCGCGAGCACCGCCGTGAGCGTGGGCGCCGGCGCGGTCGGCCTCGCGGCCGATGCAGCCATCGGCACCGCGCGCATCACCGGCAAGGCCGTGGGCGCGGCGGCCGACGCGGTGATTCCCAACAGCAAGGACTGACGGCCGTTCAGCGCGGCAGGCCGAGCGCCGCGAGGTGCGCGGGCGTGTGCTGCGCCTTCTCCTTGCGCACGAACGCCGAACGCAGCGCCGCATGCGGCTCGGCCGGATCGAAGAAATTGCGCCACATGTGCGCCAGCTCCTCGTCGCGATACGCCTGCAGCGGCTTGGCCGCCTCGTCGCGCGCACGCGCTACCTGCTTGTCCGCCAGGCGCGCAGCCAGGTCCGGCGATGCCGCCAGTTGCGCGGCCAGCCGGCCGACCTCGTCACCCAGTTCTTCCGGCGCGGCCTGCAGCACGCGCTGCGCCAGGCCCAGCGCCACCGCACGCTTCGCGCTCACGGGCAGCGCCGATTGCGTGAGCCGCGCGGCCTCGTCGGCGCCCACACGGCGCGGCAGGCTGTAGGTCCAGTATTCGGAGCCATGTAGGCCCATCAGCTTGTAGTGCGGGTTGAGCACCACGCCGTCGCGGCACCACACCTCGTCGGCCGCGAGCGCGAGCATCACGCCGCCGGCCGCGGCATTGCCGCCCAGCGCGGCCACAGTGAGGCGGTCGGTGGTGGTGAGCACGGCCTCGACCAGGTCGTTCATCGCGTGGATGTTGGCCCACGACTCCTCGGCCGGATCGGCCGCCGCCTCGATCACGTTCAGGTGGATGCCGTTGGAGAAGAAGTCGCGCAGCCCGCCGAGCACGAGCACCGAGGTCGGCCGGGTGCAGGCGAAGCGGTAGGCAGCCAGCAGACGCCGGCATTGCGCGGTGCTCATGGCCCCGCCCGCGAAAGAGAAGTTCAGCACGCCGACAGCGCCGTGCTCGCTGTAACGCATGTCGGTCCAAGTGCGGCGGCCGGCCGGCAGCTCGAGCGGCGCGGGCACTTCGGGCAAGCCCGCCGGCAGGCGCACGCCCAGCGCCTCGACGGCCGGCAGCTTGTAGCTCGGCAGGCCGGAACCCGGCTCGCGCCAGGGCCGCAGCTGGGCGAGCCAGACCGCGCCGTCGACGGTGGCGCGGCAGACGGCGCCGGCGCGGGTGGCGATCAGTTCGCCGGGCGTGCCGCGCAACTCGTCCTCGGCATGGCCGCCGTGCAGGTACCACGGCGCGCCCAGCAGCTCGTCGAGCACGCCGGGCTGCGAATCGGCCGCGCGCAGCTGCCGCAGCACCGATTCGGTGGTCTGCATGGCCCAGTCGATGCGGCGCTCGGCCTGCTTCATGAAGGGCCGCCAGCCGGCGGCGAGGTCGGCCGCCTTCTGCCGCTTCGGCTTGTAGGTGCCCGAGGCGAAGCGCTCGACGGCCAGCAGCACGGCGTCGACGGCGGCATCGGCCACCTCGCCGCGGTACAGGTCGCTCTTGCCGGCCTGCGGCGGCACCTTCAGCGGCGACCAGGCCCAGACATCGCCCGCATCCATCTCGGCCACGGCCTCGAGCACGGTGACGCCCCAGCTGTCGACGCCGCCCTGCAGCGTCCGGTCGAGCGAAGACGGGCCGCGGTCGCCGGGCGGGCCCGGATGCACGATGAGGCAGGTGTGGGCGCGCCAGACGTCCTCGGGAATCGCGGTGGTCAACATCGGCGCGACGATCAATGCCGGTGCGTGCCGGCGCACTGCTTCACGCAGCGCCTCGTCGTCGCCGAGCGCCAGCACGATGCCTGCGGTGTGGCCCCGGTCCTGGAGCTCGGCCAGCACGCGCTGCGTGAGGCTGTTGAACGCGCTCGCGACGAGCAGGATGTGCATGGGCGACCTCATTGACGTTTGTTTCAAAACGTCAAAAATGTATCTGCCAGCCTCGCCGCCGATAAGCTGACTGAAAGTACTCACCGCCGGGAAATCGCCGGGCCGCCGCGACGGCCGGGCCACAATGACCGCACATGTCGTCGCCGCTGAACCTCACCCGCTTTCGCCCCCGCCTGCTGGACACGATGGCCGGCTACGACCGGGGGCGGTTCCTGGCGGACCTCGGCGCGGGCGCCACGGTGGGCATCGTGGCGCTGCCGCTGGCCATGGCCTTTGCCATCGCCTCGGGGCTCAAGCCCGAGGCCGGCATCTGGACGGCGATCATCGCGGGCTTCCTGATCTCGCTGCTGGGCGGCTCGGCCGTGCAGATCGGCGGCCCGGCGGGCGCCTTCATCGTGATCGTCTACGGCATCGTCGAGCGCTACGGCGTGGCCAACCTGCTGATCGCCACCGCCTGCGCGGGCGTGCTGCTGTTCATGGCGGGGCTGTTCGGACTCGGGCGGCTGGTGCGCTTCGTGCCGCTGTCGATCGTGGTGGGCTTCACCAACGGCATCGCGGTGCTGATCCTGCTGTCGCAACTCAAAGACCTGCTCGGCCTCACGGTGGAGCGTATGCCGGCTGACGTGTTCTCGCAGCTGCATGCGATGGCGCTGCGGCTGGACACCTTCAACCCGCACGCCTTCGCGCTCGGGGTGGCCTGCGTGTTCGGGCTGCTCGCGTGGTCGCGGCTGTTTCGCGGCGACTCGGCGCTGGCGCGCGCGGTGCAGCGCGTGGGCGGGCGCTGGGTGCAGACGCGCCCGGTGCAGATCGTCGGGCGCATTCCGGGGCCGATCGTCGCGCTGGTGTCGCTCACGCTGGTGTCGTGGGGCTTCGCGCTGCCGGTGGAGACCATCGGCACGCGCTTCGGCGGCATTCCCGAGGGCGTGCCGGCCTTCGCGCTGCCCGATTTCTCGTGGGAGACCGTCAAGCAGCTGGTGACGCCGACGCTGACCATCGCGCTGCTCGGCGCCATCGAGTCGCTGCTGTGCGCGCGCGTGGCCGACCAGGTCAGCGGCCAGCCGCGCCACGACCCGAACCAGGAGCTGATGGCGCAGGGCATCGCCAACCTGGTCACGCCCTTCTTCGGCGGCATGCCGGCCACGGGCACCATCGCGCGCACCGTGACCAACATCCGCTCCGGCGGCAGCTCGCCGATCGCGGGCATCGTGCATGCGGTCACGCTGCTGGTCGTGGTGCTGCTGGCGGCGCCGCTGGCGCGCCATGTGCCGCTCGCGGTGCTGGCGGGCATCCTGGTGTTCGTGGGGCTGAACATGGGCGAATGGCGCGAGTTCACGCCTGGGCAGCTGCGCCACTTCAGCCGCCACTACCGCCTGCTGATGCTCGGCACCTTCTTCCTCACGGTGGTGTTCGACCTCACGGTGGCGGTGCAGGTGGGCATCGTGCTGGCGTGCGCGCTCTTCATCCGGCGCATGAGCGGGCTGTTCAGCGTCGAGCTGGTGACGCTGCAGCCGCCGGTGCTCACCTACCGGCTGTACGGCGCGATGTTCTTCGGCGCGGCGGCCAAGCTCGACGAAGCAGTGAACGCCGCGGAGCGCGCGCCGCGTGGCATGACGGTGGTGCTCGACGCCACGCACCTGATCTACATCGATGCCACCGGCGTCGATGCGCTGCGGCAGCTGCACCGGGCGGTGCTGGCGCGCGACGGATTGCTGCGCATCGAGTCGCTGCAGCCGCAGCCGCTCGAGGTGCTGGAGCGCTCGGGCTTTGCCGAGGAACTGACGACGGGCCAGCCCGGCGCGTCGCACGGCTCGTAGCTGTTACGGCGCTTCGGTGCCCCGGTCGGGCGACGACCCGCTGCGCACCACACGCTGATCGTCGTTCAGCGTGGCCGTGAAGACCATCGAGGAATTCGGTGGCTGCACCCAGCGCCATTCCCATTCGGTTTCGCGCTTGAGCGCATAGGGCGTGACCTTGGCCGGCTTGCCCAGCAGCTTGCGCAGGTCTTCCATCATCATGCCGGGCTGCACCTTGGCGAAGTTCTCGGGCGTGAGCACCTGGCGCAGCGCGCTCATCTTGCCGTCGGCGCCGATGGTGATCATGTAGTTCTTCTGGCCCTGCGGCTGGCGGTTGAACTCCAGCACGCGGCCGTTGGGCACGTCCCAGACGTTCTCCGGCTCACCGAAACGCGCGCGCACGTCGGCCTCGGTCGAGACGCCCTCTTCGAGCTCGCTGATGCGTTGCGGATCGCAGCCCGCGAGCCCGATCAGCGCCGCCAGCAGTCCTGCCACGAGGCCGATCCGGCCCTTCTGAAATCGTTGCATGCCGTCCCCGGTAAAATTCGAGCGATAAAGGTCCAGTCTATGTCCATCTTCCGCCGCCCCCACTACACCTCCGAGATCACGAACTTCATCGAGGAGATGAAGCAAAAGAAGCCGACGCTCGAGGCCGAACAGCGCGCCGGCCGCGCCCTGCTGTGGGACAAGCACCTCGACCGCAGCCTGCTCGAGGAGTACAGCGAAGCGCGCGTGCCGATGCAGCCGTACGTCTACCAGACCCAACCCAAGTGAATGGTGCCCACCCGGCATCCCGCCGCCCAGCCTGCGCGCACAGCTATTAAGTTGATAGCAACCTCCTCATGAGCGCAGACGAGGACAACGGCACGATCGTGGCCAGCATGCCCGAGGTCGTCGACCAGGTCGCCCTGGCCCGGCTCTACGGCGAGCCGCTGTTCGCGATGCCGAAAGACCTGTACATCCCGCCCGAGGCGCTGCAGGTTTTCCTGGAGGCCTTCGAGGGCCCGCTGGACCTGTTGCTGTACCTGATCCGCAAGCAGAACTTCAACATCCTCGACATCCCGATGGCGGGCCTCACGCGGCAGTACCTGAGCTACGTCGACGAGATCCGCCAGACCAACCTCGAGCTCGCGGCCGAATACCTGCTGATGGCCGCGATGCTGATCGAGATCAAGTCGCGCATGCTGCTGCCGCCCAAGAAGGTGGCCGACGGCGAAGAGGCCGAAGACCCGCGCGCCGAGCTGGTTCGCCGGCTCATGGAGTACGAGCAGACCAAGCTGCAGGCCGCCGCCATCAGCGCGCTGCCGACCTACGGGCGCGACTTCTGGAAGGCCCAGGTCTACATCGAGCAGTCGATCAAGCCGCGCTTTCCCGACGTCGACGTGGTCGAGCTGCGCGACGCCTGGGCCGACATCATGAAGCGCGCCAAGCTCGTGCAGCACCACAAGATCTCGCGCGAAGAACTCAACGTGCGCGAGCACATGAGCATCGTGCTGCGCCACCTGCAGGGCCAGCGCTTCGTCGAGTTCGAGAAGCTCTTCGACGTCTCGCGCGGCGTGCCCGTGCTGATCGTCACCTTCATCGCGATGCTCGAGCTCGCGAAAGAGACGCTGATCGACATCACGCAGGCCGAGGCCTTCGCCCCCATCTACGTCCGACTGGCCTACTCGCCGGCCTGACCCAACCGGTTCCCACGCCTGTGACTTCCGCCGTTCGCGACTTCGACGTCCTCATTGTCGGCAGCGGCCTCGCAGGCCTCTCCGCCGCATTGCACCTGGCCCCCACGCACCGCGTGGCCGTGCTCACCAAGCGCGCGCTGAACGACGGCTCCAGCGCCTGGGCACAGGGCGGCATCGCGGCCGTGCTGGCGGCGGGCGACAGCTTCGACGCCCACGTGGAAGACACGCTGGTCGCCGGCGCCGGCCTGTGCGACCCCGAGGCCACGCGCTTCGTGGTCGAGGGCGCGCCGCAGGCCATCGGCTGGCTGCGCGAACTGGGCGTGCCCTTCTCGGAAGAAGGTGGCGACCTGCACCTGACGCGCGAAGGCGGCCACAGCCAGCGCCGCATCGTGCACGTGACCGACGCCACCGGCGCGGCCGTGCAGCAGGTGCTCATCGAGCGCGTGCGCCGCACGCCGAACATCACGCTGTTCGAGCACCACACGCTGGTCGACCTGGTCACCGGCACCAAGCTCGGGCTGGCCGATCCGTCGTGCCAGGGCATGTACGCGCTGGACGACGAGACCGACGAGGTGCTGGCCTTCCGCGCGCCGCACACCATCCTGGCCACGGGCGGCGCGGGCAAGGTGTACCTGTACACCACCAACCCCGACACCGCCACCGGCGACGGCATTGCCGCCGCCTGGCGCGCGGGCTGCCGGGTGTCGAACCTGGAGTTCATCCAGTTTCACCCGACCTGCCTGTACCACCCGCACGCCAAGTCGTTCCTGATCAGCGAGGCGGTGCGCGGCGAAGGCGGGCTGCTGAAATTGCCCGACGGCACGCGCTTCATGCCCAAGCACGACGAGCGCGCCGAACTCGCGCCGCGCGACGTGGTGGCCCGCGCCATCGACTTCGAGATGAAGAAGCACGGCCTCGATTGCGTGTACCTCGACATTTCGCACCAGCCGCCCGCGTTCCTGAAGGAACACTTCCCCAACATCCTGGCGCGCTGCCTGGAGCTGGGCATCGACATCACGCGCGAGCCGATTCCCGTGGTGCCCGCCGCGCACTACACCTGCGGCGGCGTGCTCAGCGACCTGGCCGGGCGCACCGACATCCCGGGCCTGTACGCCATCGGCGAAACCGCCTGCACCGGCCTGCACGGCGCCAACCGGCTGGCCAGCAACTCGCTGGTCGAGTGCATGGTGTTTGCGCGCGCCGCGGCCGACGCCATTGCGCAGGCGCCGTCGCGCGAACGCGCCGCGCTGCCCGCCTGGGACGAAAGCCGCGTCACCGACGCCGACGAAGCCGTGGTCATCTCCCACAACTGGGACGAGCTGCGCCGCTTCATGTGGGACTACGTCGGCATCGTGCGCACCAACAAGCGCCTGGAGCGTGCGAGCCACCGCATCGCGCTGCTGCAGGCCGAGATCCAGGAGTTCTACGCGAACTTCCACGTCACGCGCGACCTGCTCGAACTGCGCAACCTGGTGCAGGTGGCCGAGCTGATCGTGCGTTCCGCGCAGGCCCGCCACGAGAGCCGTGGCCTGCATTTCAGTCGCGATTACCCTTCGCTGGCCGAGCCCACCGCACCCACCGTGCTGGTGCCGCCGGTCGACTGAGCCCACCCTTCGTCACCTTTCGATCACCCTCAGGATGCCCGGCCACCGACGCCCGCAGGGAGAAAGCCAACCATGTCGAACACCCCTACCCCAC
>NZ_JBWKYF010000068.1:4607-37954 GCF_059423605.1 Variovorax sp. GW460-12-1-14-LB1 | reverse complement strand
GGTTAGGGTTATCACGTGGGTCAGATTTAGATGGAAATCACACCGCCAACTGGGTCACTTCTAGATGGAAATCAACAAGCAGGTCCTTGTCCAGTCGCATGGGCTCGGTGCGTGCGGCACCTTGTGGTGCGTGCGACTTGCTGCACCGAAGACCCTGCGGATGGAATTCGGCGTTCCATCCTGCCCAGGTGAAAGCGCTCAGGAAGTCTTGTCGAACTTCGTCAGGCCAGCAGGTCACCATGTCGAAGCCGATGCGCGGATCGAACCAGCGGAGTACTGCGCCGACGGCCTCGTCGTCATCTAGGCCAGGGTCCGGGGGTATCACGGCATTGAGCCAAGTGCGAAGGTGTGTGACCAGCGTGATCGACCGCAATGGCGAAGCCACGAGACTGAGGGCATGCGCGGCACCTGCGCCACGTGCGAGGTCGTGCAGCCATGGCACTGCGTCCGCTGCATCGGGCATGGATGGCAGTTCGACCAGCCAAGGGCCGACACCGATCGCAGCGGCTTCCGGCGTGTGAAGGAACAAAGGGGTTGCATCGAGTGGGTATCGCGCCACCAGACGCGCCACCCATCCGTCTTCCTGCCTGTCTTCTTCGACCCCCCCGCATCGGCCGGCGTCCACCAATGCGTGACAACGTTGACCGTTCTGGCGCGAGAGGCGGGCGAAAGTACCGATGTCTTGTGCGATGGTCTGCGAGATCTCATGCTCGACCGCCTCACGCTCGTACGCTTGAATTGCCATCGGTACCGGCCCTGTCAGATCCGGGGAGCCACAGGCGAGGCCTGACGTGCAGCGCGTGCCAGGCATTCCCAGCACACGCTCTGTGCCGTGGGCCCTGGCTTCTTGTCGGGGCCCGGCGTTCCGTGCATTGCCGCATGCTCGATCCACGTGCCCAACGTGCCATGTCGGATGCCGCCTTGGCTCCATTCGCTGAAGCTGGTACCGCCGTTGATCGTGACCTTTTTCTTGGCGGTGATATAGACGGTGTCTTCGGTGCTCACGATGTCGATGTCTTTCAAGGCGGTGGCCTCGATGGCGTCGCTTTGGGCTTTGATGCGGATGTCGCCCTGCGATGCAAAGGCCTTGATGCCGCTCTTGAGCGTGAAGATGCGCATGCCTTCCGCCACGCTGGCGAGGATGCGCTGGGCGGCACTCAAGGAGGTGTGGCCGGCACTGGTGAGCTGGATGTGCGCGCCGGTGTGCGCATGCAGGTGCGTGGCGGTGGTGGCAGCGATGCCTGCGGGGCTGGCGAGCGCGAGATGCGGTGTGGCCAGTTCGGGAAAGCGGCCTTCGGTCGATGGGCTGCCGTGGCCCCGGAGGTCTTCGTTCTGCTGCTTGATGGCATGGGCGACGGTGGACTGGTCGTCGTTGTCGTCCTGGGCCTCGGCTGTGCGGGCCGCTTCGGCCAGGCCTTCGATCTGGTCGCGTGCGCTCGTCAGGCGCTGGATGGTTTCGCCCATGTCCTTGGCGTGGCGAGCGGCATCGGGGCGGCCTTCAGTGGTGATGAGCATGCCGTCCTGTGCCCTGAGCACGCCATGGGCGTCAGTGCGCAGCTCGAAGCCCTCGCCCCTGGGGTCCTTTCTGCCCGCGTTGTCCTCGATGCGCGTAATCGCCCCCAGGCTCAGGCTGCTGGATTGGTGATCGCTCTTGAGCTGCACCTGGATTTTTTCGGCCGTGTCATCCAGGATCAGATGGTTCGACCTGCCCGCCGCACTGTTGCCTCCTCCCTCCGTCAACTCCCGGCTCCTGAACCCGCTCAATGCGCTCTGGCCAGGGAGTTGCCACGGCGGCAGATTCACCTGGTTGTGGACTCTTCCCATGCAGATCGGCAGGTCCGCATCTCCCGCGATGAAGCTCACGATGACTTCCTGCCCGATGCGCGGGATCTGGATGCCCCCGAGCTGGTTGCCCGCCCAGGGCGAGCTCACCCGCACCCAGCAGCTGCTGTGCTGGTTCTTCTGTCCCTGGCGGTCCCAGGGGAACTGCACCTTGATGCGCCCCAGCTCGTCGGTCCACAGGTTCTGGCCTTCGGGGCCCACCACCAGTGCCACTTGGGGGCCGACCATGGCGGGCTTGGGCTGGGTCGGCTCTGGGCGTAATGGTTCGGTCACCGGGTGGGCTGTGAAGTCCACCTGCACGCGCCATTGCTGCTTGCGCTGCGCAGTGGCTTCGCGGTTCTGGCTGTCTTCGGCCACATCCTCGATGAGGAAACGGGTGTCCAGGATCAGGTACTCGGCGTTGGCCGACTCCCTCGGGTGTTTCTTCAGCTGGAAGGTGCATCCGGGCACCATGCCCCGCAGGTTGCCGCTGGCCTGGGCCCGGGCGCCATGGGTGCGCAGTGCCTGCATGCGCAGCAGGGATAGCAGGCGGCCTTGGCCGTGAGGATCGGCGCTTGCATCTGCACCCGCATTGGGCTGGGCGTAGTGACTGCCCCCCGCTCTCGATGCATGCCACTGGTAGACCTCGCCCTCGGCTTGTCCGGTCGGGCGCGGGTCGCTTCGAGAAACACTCAGATCCGCCCTGGGCCGGGTGTAGTCGTAGTCCCGGGTGGCGTACTTCCCACTGGTGAGCTGGTGCTGGGGAACGAAGCTGTGGATGTACTCGGCATCGATCTTCCAGCCCGGGGCGTGGTATTCCACATGCTCGTACAGCGGATCGCCAGCCGCATAGGCGCCCATGGCGTCCGAGAGCACCAAGCGGTGTTTACCGTCCGAATGTTCGAAGTGGTAGCTGATGCCCCATTCCTGGCACAGGCGGGCAAGGAAGGCGAAGTCGCTCTCGTTGAACTGGGTCTGGTAGTCGCGCACGGGGTAGTGCTCGATCAGGCGCTTGTCCACGGGGAAGGCGTAGCCGCCCAGGAGTTCGTCCAGGATCTGGACGACGCTGAGGTTCTGGAAGATCCTGCAGTCGGTGCGCAGGGTGGCCAGGTGCAGCCAGGGGCGCAGGGTGAGCTTGTACTGGGCGTGGCGCCCTTCCTCGCCCCACAGGGCTGCATCGGTGATCAGGGCGTTGATCTGGCGGGGGGAAGAGCCATCGAGTTCGATCTCGCAGCTGATCTCCTGGCCGATGAAGGCATCCAGGTCGAAGTCGGCGCCAGAAGAGACGCCGGACAGAGCCAGCGCATCCGGGGTCTTGAGAAAGAGTTCGTAGGCAAAGAGGCTGTTGATCCCCTCATGCCCCGACAGCCGCACGGGCTCCAGTGCAGCCTGACCAAGAACAACAGGGATCGCAGCAGAAGAAACAGACAGCGTGCGCGGCATCGACGACTTCCTTGAGAGAAGGAGGAGAGGTCGGCGCAGTCTGCAGGGACTGCGCGGCGCACACTGCGAACAATCGTCACCTCACGCGCTGCTCGCCAAAAAGGGCGAAGCAAGCGCGAAGAAGTTGACGCTGGAAGGGCCGGCTCAGCCCAACGCCGGATAGTCCGTATACCCCTTCACCCCACCCCCATACATCGTCGCCTTGTCCAGCTCGTTCAGCGGCGCGTGCTCGCGCAGGCGGCGCACCAGGTCCGGGTTCGAGATGAAGGGCTTGCCGAAGGCCACGAGGTCGTCGCCTTCCTTCACGGCTTCTTCGGCCAGGGGGCGGTCGTAGCCGTTGTTGACCATCCAGGCGGCCTTGCCGCCGGCGGCGCGGTAGGCGGCCTTGAGGGCTTCGTAGTCGAAGGGGCGGTCGGCGATTTCGCGCGGGCCGCCGGTGGCGCCTTCGATGATGTGGATGTAGGCCAGGTTCAGCGGCGCGAGCTGCTGCACGACGTAGGTGAACAGCGGCTGCGGGTCGCTGTCGTGCGCGTCGTTGGCGGGCGTGACGGGCGACAGGCGGATGCCGGTCTTGCCGCCGCCGACGGCATCGACCACGGCGCGCGTGGACTCGAGCAGCAGGCGCGCGCGGTTCTTGATGGAGCCGCCGTAGTCGTCGGTGCGCTTGTTGCTGCCGTCCTTGAGGAACTGGTCGAGCAGGTAGCCGTTGGCGCCGTGCAGTTCCACGCCGTCGAAGCCCGCGGTCTCGACGGCGTTGCGTGCGGCCGCGGCATAGGCGTGGACGATGCCGGGCAGTTCGGCCGCGTCGAGCGCGCGCGGCTCGGACGTTTCGACGAAGGTGGGCACGCCGTCCTTGATGAGCACGGTCTTGGTCTTGGCGGTGATGGCCGAGGGCGCGACGGGCTTGCCGCCACCGGGTTGCAGTTCGGTGTGCGAGACGCGGCCCACGTGCCACAGCTGCACGACGATCTTGCCGCCCTCGGCGTGCACGGCGTCGGTCACGCGCTTCCAGGCGTCGAGCTGCTCGGTGCCGTAGAGGCCGGGCACGTCGGCGTAGCCCTGGCCCTGGTGGCTGATGGCGGTGGCTTCGGTGATGAGCAGGCCGGCGCTGGCGCGCTGGGCGTAGTAGGTGGCGGCGATGTCGGGCGGGATCGCGTTGGGCGAGCGGTTGCGCGTGAGCGGCGCCATCACGATGCGGTTGGCGAGCTGGAGGTCGCCGGCCTGGACGGGGTCGAAAAGGGTGGACATCGTGGATTGAGGGGGCAGAGTTGAAACAGGCGCAAGGCTAAGCCGCCCGTCTCAACCCTGCTGTCGCACGGTTGTCCCGATTGGTGCTAAGGAAGCAACCGCGCCAGCAGCGCCGGGCTCACGCGCACGGGCAGCGCGAGCAGGATCTGCCCCATGCCCTTGCCGAGCGGGTCGTTGCGCAGCGAGGCCATGCCGCCGCCGCCCAGCGCCTGCTCGCAGACAAAGTTGAAGGCGTGGATGCCGGGCACCTCGTGGCGCGTGACGTGGCCCTGCACCAGGTGCGCGAGCCATGCGGCCACGCGCGCCTCGGTGAGTTGCGCGCGCAGCAGCGGCAGCAGCTCGGGATGGCGCGCGATGACGCCGATGTTCGAGGTGTCGCCCTTGTCGCCGCTGCGGGCCCACGCGAGGCGGATCAGCGGGACCTCGATGGCGTCGTCGCCGGGCGTGGCCAGGGGCAGTGCCTCGATGGTGTGCACGGCGGGCGGGTCGTCGCTGGTGGCGTGCGTCGCGGGCACATCGACGGCCTGCCCATCGACGCGCACCTGCGGGATCACGTGCGCCTTGTCGAGCAGGAACGCGTACTGCCGGATCGATGGCGACACCGAGGCGCGTCCGCCGCCCGCGCCCGTGGTGCCGGGCGCCCACGAGGTGCCGGCCGGCGCGACCTCGCGCGCGAACAGCTCCAGCGCGTCCTTGCGCGGATGCGTCACGGCGAGCCGCAGCACGGCCTCGCGGATCTGCTGTGCCTGCGTCTGCGCATGCGGGCCGTAGCAGGACTCGGCGCCGAGCACTTCGAGCTGCGTGCCGCTGTAGGGCCCGAGGCCCTGCTGCGCAAAGAGGGCGCCGGTGCGCGCGAGGATCGCCTCGCCGGTGCGCCGCGCCTTGGCCACCGCGTTGAAGCCGACGATCGTGAGCTGCGCCGCGGTCTTGAAGCCGTCGACATACGTGGCGCAGACCTTGTAGCTGCCGGTGGGTGCGCGGCCGCGCGCGCCGTGCACGCGCACGCGGTGTTCGCCCGCCTGTTCGATGCGCACCTGCGTGAAGTCGGCCACCACGTCGGGCAGCAGGTAGGCGGCAGGGTCGCCGATTTCGTAGAGCATCTGCTCGCCAACCACGGCGGGCGTGAGCTTGCCGCCGGTGCCCGCGGGCTTGGTGACGACGAAGCTGCCGTCGGCGGCGCATTCGACGATGGGGTAGCCGATGTTCGGCCAGTCGGGCACGGTGTCCCAGTCGGTGTGCAGGCCGCCGGTGGCCTGGCAGCCGCACTCGATGATGTGGCCCGCGAGGCTGCCCGCGGCGAGCAGGTCGTGGTCGCCGGGCTGCCATTGGAATTCATGCATCAGCACGCCGAGCGTGACGGCCGAGTCGACGCAGCGGCCGGTGATGACGACCTGCGCGCCCGCGTCGAGCGCGGCCTGGACCGGGCGCGCGCCCTGGTAGGCGTTGGCGCTGAGCACGCGCTCGGGCAGCGGCGCGCCGCTCTGCAGTTCGCGCACGGGCGGTTGCGAAGCGCGCAGCTCGGGCAGCAGCGGCGACACGTCGTCACCGCTCACCACGGCGATCTTCAGCGAGACGCCTTGCTCGGCGGCCAGTGCGGCGAGCGCATCGGCGCAGCCTTGCGGGTTGACGCCGCCCGCGTTGCTCACGACGCGGATGCCCTGTTTCACGACGTCTTTCAGCACGGCCTTCATCGCGACGGAGACGAAGTCGGTCGCGTAGCCCAGCTCGGGCTTCTTCAGCCGCGCGCCCGCGAGGATCGACATGGTGAGCTCGGCGAGGTAGTCGAACACGAGGTAGTCGATCTGCCCGCTGGCCACGAGCTGCGGCGCGCCCACGCTGCTGTCACCCCAGAAGCCGGAGGCGCCGCCGATGCGGACGACGCGATTGCTGTTGTGGTTGCTGCTGTTCATCGTCCGCTCCATTGCGGCTTGCGCTTCTCGCGGAAGGCGAGCTGGCCTTCGGCCGCGTCTTCGGTGAGCGCGAACAGGCCGATCTGGCTTTCGGTGAAGGCCATCGATTCCTCGAAGGCCATGGCCTCGATCTTCTTCATCGTGTACAGGCCGCGACGGATGGCGGCGGGCGACTTGTCGAGCAGGCGGCCCAGCAGCCAGTCGACGCTCTCGTCGACGTCGTCGCTCACGCGGTTGACCAGCTTCAGCTCGAGCGCCTGCGCGGCGTCGATCGGCTCGCCGGTGATGCACATCTCGGCCAGCACGCGGCGCGGCAGCAGGCCGCCGAGCACGCTGAGCACCTGCGCGGGAAACACGCCGACCTTCACCTCGGGCAGGCCGAACACAGCCTGGCGGCTGGCCACGGCCAGGTCGCACATCGCCATGAGGCCCATGCCGCCCGCCATGCAGGCGCCGTTGACGCGCGCGATCAGCGGCACGGTCGATTGCCGCGCCTGGCGAAAGAGGTTGGCGATGCCCTGGTAGGGCGCGGCGTAGTCGAACTTGAAGGAGGTGCCGCTTTGCAGGTCGGCGCCGGCGCAGAAGGCGCGCGTGCCGGCGCCGGTGAGGACCACGGCGCGCACGGCGGTGTCGCGGTTGGCGCGCACCAGCGCATCGGACAGGCCCTCGAGCACGGCCGCGTTGATGGCGTTGCGACGCTCTTCGCGGTCGATGGTGAGCCACATGACGGGCCCGCGCATCTCCTCACGCAGCTCGACAGGGGACGGGGAAGAAGAAGGGGGAGGGGATTCGGACATGGGCGGCTCGGCTTCCTGGTGACGGATGCCGTAGCGTCGCCCGAAAAAAAAGCCGCGGCATGCGGCTTGTGGCTGCGGTGATCCGGGTTTTCCCTGGGATGGCCCGGATCGTCGCTGGCGTCGCGTTCTGCGCGCTTTTGCTTACTTCAGCAGGCCTTCGGCCTTCATTGCTTCCTGAACGGCGGGGCGGGCGGCCACGCGGGCGTGCCAGGCCAGCACGTTGGGGAAGTCCGAGATGTCCACGCCGGTGGGCTTGGTCCAGTTGGTCACGGTGAACAGGTAGCCGTCGGCCACGCTGAAATGCTCGCCCATCAGGTACTGCTTGGCGGAGAGTTCGCCGTCGAGCCACTGGAAGCGGGCCTTGAGCTTGTCCTTGGAGATGGACTTGGCTTCCTCGGGCATGGCCGGGTTGAACAGCGGGCTGAAGCCCTTGTGCATCTCGGTGCCGATGAAGGTCAGCCACTCCTGCAGGCGGTAGCGCGGCATGGTGCCGTTGGCGGGCGCGAGGTTCTTGGTGGGGGCGAGGTCGGCAATGTACTGGACGATGGCCGGGCCTTCACGCAGGCGGGTGCCGTCGTCGAGCTCGAGCATCGGCACGTAGCCCAGCGGGTTGATGCCGTAGTAGTCGGTGCCGTCCTGCAGCTTGTGGCTCTTGGTGCTGGCCAGCACGGGCTCGAAGGCGATGCCCGCTTCGTGCAGCGCGATGTGGGGGGAGAGCGAGCAGGCGCCGGGCGAGTAGTACAGCTTCATTCGAAAAAACTCCAATGGATAGAAGGAAAAGATCTGTGTGACCGCAGGGGATGCTAGCGGGTTTGGCTGCATCGCGTTTTTGTCCTACGGCGGCTTGCGCGCGCCGACTATCGGGTGGCTGGTCGGGGCTTCCTACAGTCCGGACACGGCGGCACATGCCCGCTGCAAAGCAACCAAGGAGTGGTTCACCATGCTCAAGTACGCGATCATTTTTGCGGTCATCTCGCTCGTGGCGGGTCTGCTGGGCTTCGGCGGCGTGGCGGCCGGCGCGGCAGGCATCGCCAAGCTGCTGTTCGGCCTGTTCCTCGTGCTGGCGGTGCTGTTCGTGGTGCTGGCCGCACTTGGCGTGGGCGCGGTGAAGAAGGCGCTCGATTGACCGCCTTGCCCCATGCCATGCACCTGTCGCACATCGACCTGCGCCTGACCTACGAGGTCGACGCCCCGGCGCATCTGCGGCTGAACATCGAGGCCGCGCGCACGGGCGCGCAGGCGGTGCTGGCCGAGACGCTGACCATCGCGCCGCCCACGCGGCTGCGGGTGGGCTGCGAGTCCGACAGCGGCAACCGCTTCGTGCGTTTCGACGCGGCGCCCGGGCCGCTGACCATCACCTACCGCGCGACGGTGCGGCGACCGGTGGTGCATGTGCCGGCCACCTTGCCCGAGGTGCCGGTGAGCCAGCTGCCCGACGCGGTGCTGGGCGACCTGCTGCCCACGCGCTATTGCGAGTCGGACCTGCTGGCGCGCTGCGCGCAGCAGCTCTTCGGCGACCTGCCGCCGGGCATCGGCCGCGTGCAGGCGATTGCCGACTGGATCCACGACAGCATCGTCTACGTGCCGGGCAGCAGCGACTCGACCACCACGGCGCGCGAAGTGTTCGTGCAGCGCGCCGGCGTGTGCCGCGACTTCGCGCACCTGGGCATCACCTTCTGCCGCGCGCTCAACATTCCGGCGCGGCTGGTGGTGGGCTATGTGTGGTTCGACGAGCCGCCGCAGGACTTCCATGCCGTGTTCGAAGCCTGGCTCGGCGGGCAGTGGGTGCTGTTCGATCCGACACGCATGGCGCCCGTCGATCGGCTGGTGCGCGTGGGCACGGGGCGCGACGCAAAGGACGTGGCCTTCTCCACGATCTTCGGCGCGGTGCGCATGACCGACAAGAAGCTCGCCGTGCGCGAATTGCAGGACGAGCGGGCCATTGCGCCGCGCACGCCGGCGCCCAGCGGCGAGCTGCGGGGCATCGAGAAGCCCGAACCGGTGCTCTGACCCACCCAAGCGACCGCCCGGCGCGGGTTGTTTGCTATTAAATATATAGCAATCTGCGCAATACCGACAAGGCTCCGGGCCGATTTTGGCGCGGCTCCCTAGCTTGTCCACACAGGGGTTGCGGCAGGGCATCGCCGCTTAAAATTAGTGCCCTTTTTTGCGCCGCGCACGCGTCTGTGGTGCGCCCCCTTTTTCCAATGCTGTACCCCGAAGAATTCGATGTGATCGTTGTCGGCGGTGGCCATGCCGGCACCGAAGCCGCGCTCGCTTCCGCACGCATGGGCGCCAAGACGCTGCTGCTCTCCCACAACATCGAGACGCTGGGGCAGATGAGCTGCAACCCGTCGATCGGCGGCATCGGCAAGGGCCACCTCGTGAAGGAGGTCGACGCGCTCGGCGGCGCGATGGCCATTGCCACCGACGAGGCGGGCATCCAGTTCCGCATCCTCAATTCGAGCAAGGGCCCGGCCGTGCGCGCCACGCGGGCGCAGGCCGACCGCGTGCTGTACAAGGCCGCGATCCGCCACCGCCTGGAAAACCAGCCGAACCTGAGCCTGTTCCAGCAGGCCGTCGACGACCTGATGATCGAAGGCGACCGCGTGGTCGGCGCTGTCACCCAGGTGGGCATTGCCTTCCGCGCGCGCACCGTGGTGCTGACCGCGGGCACGTTCCTCGACGGCCGCATCCACGTCGGCCTCGACAACTACCAGGCCGGCCGCGCGGGCGACCCGCCGGCCATCAGCCTGTCGGCGCGCCTGAAGGAACTCAAGCTGCCGCAAGGGCGCCTGAAGACCGGCACGCCGCCGCGCCTGGACGGCCGCAGCATCGACTTCTCGAAGTGCACCGAACAACCCGGCGACGGCATGCCCGGTGGGGCAGGGCCGATGCCGGTGTTCAGCTTCATGGGCAAGGTCGAGATGCACCCGCAGCAGATGCCGTGCTGGGTGACGCACACCAACCAGCGCACGCACGACATCATCCGCTCCGGCTTCGACCGCAGCCCGATGTTCACCGGCAAGATCGACGGCGTCGGTCCGCGCTACTGCCCGAGCGTCGAAGACAAGATCAACCGCTTCGCCGACAAGGACAGCCACCAGATCTTCCTGGAGCCCGAAGGCCTGACGACCAACGAGTACTACCCGAACGGGATCTCGACCAGCCTGCCGTTCGACATCCAGTACCAGCTGGTGCGCTCGATGCCGGGCCTGGAAAACGCCCACATCCTGCGCCCGGGCTACGCCATCGAGTACGACTACTTCGATCCGCGCGAGCTCAAGAGCAGCTTCGAGACCCGAGCGATCCGCGGCCTGTTCTTTGCCGGACAGATCAACGGCACCACCGGCTACGAAGAAGCCGCGGCCCAGGGCCTGTTCGCCGGCATCAACGCCGCGCTGCAATGCCGCGGCGAAGACGCCTGGCTGCCGCGCCGCGACGAGGCCTACCTGGGCGTGCTGGTCGACGACCTGATCACCAAGGGCGTGACCGAGCCGTACCGCATGTTCACCAGCCGCGCCGAGTTCCGGCTGCAGCTGCGCGAGGACAACGCCGACATGCGCCTGACCGAAGCAGGGCGCAAGCTGGGCCTCGTGGACGACGCACGCTGGGACGCTTTCAGCCGAAAGCGCGACGCTGTTTCACGTGAAACAGAACGGCTCAAGTCGATCTGGGTGAACCCGCGCAACCTGCCGGCGACCGAGTCGGCCCGGGTGCTGGGCAAGGCCATCGAGCACGAATACAACCTGGCCGACCTGCTGCGCCGGCCCGACGTGAACTACGAAACCCTGATGTCGCTGGACGGCGGCAAGTACGGCCCGTCGTCGGCGCTGAGCGCTTCCGAGATCGAACAGATCGAGATTTCCGCCAAGTACTCCGGCTACATCGAGCGCCAGCACGACGAAGTGGAGCGCGCCGCCCACTTCGAGAACCTGAAGCTGCCGGCCGACTTCGACTACGGCCAGGTCAAGGCCCTGAGCTTCGAGGTGCGCCAGAAGCTGGACAAGCACCGGCCTGAAACGCTGGGGCTGGCATCGCGCATCTCGGGCGTCACGCCCGCCGCGATCTCGCTGCTGATGATTCACCTGCGCAAGGGCGGGCACAAGGCCTTCGCCCGCGATGCCGCCGCCGATACCGCCGCCACCACTGAAGCTGCTGCCACCGAGCCGCACACCGCACCATGAGCGCGACGCCCCTCGACACGCTGCGCGCAGGCGCAGCCGCTCTGGGCGTGGCCCTGTCCGACATGCAGGGCGAACAGCTGCTGGCCTACGGCACGCTGATGCTCAAGTGGAACAAGGTCTACAACCTGACGGCCGTGCGCGACCCGGCCGGCGTCATGACGCACCACCTGCTCGACAGCCTCGCGGCCGTCGCACCGCTGCAGCGCGAGTGGGCAGGGAAGGGCAGGCTGCTCGACGTCGGCTCCGGCGGCGGTCTGCCGGGCGTGGTGATCGCCATCATGCGACCCGACATCGAGGTCAGCTGCCTCGACGCGGTCGCCAAGAAAGCCGCCTTCGTGCAGCAGGTGGCGGCCGAACTGGAGCTGCCGAACCTGCGTGGCCTGCATGCGCGGGTCGAATCGCTGGCCGGCAGCTACGAGGTGATCAGCTCGCGCGCCTTCGCGTCGCTGCCCGATTTCTTCAACGGCTCGGTGCACCTGCTGGCACCGGGCGGCGTCTGGCTGGCCATGAAGGGCAAGGTGCCGACCGACGAACTGGCCGCCTTGCCGGCGGGCGTCGCAGTGTTTCACGTGGAACAACTGACGGTGCCGGGCCTGGACGCCGAGCGCTGCATCGTCTGGGCGCGCAAAGAGGCCGCCTGATTTCGTAAAAGATGCGACGGCGCCGGCAAAAGCCGGTGCCGGAGCAATCTTCCCGGCGCTGGCCTGCCTTAGACTCGAAGCCTCCCCCTGGCTCTCTTTTTCGAGGCAAATCCCATGTTCGGCATCGCTGACTACGGCGCATTCGTCGCCGCCATCGTCCTGTTCCTTCTGATTCCCGGTCCGGGCAATCTGGCGCTGATCACTTCGACCAGCAAAGGCGGCATTCGTGGCGGCCTGGCAGCGACCTTCGGCGTGATCCTGGGAGATCAGATCCTGATGTGGGCAGCGGTGGCGGGCGTGTCGGCCGTGCTGGCTGCTTACCCGGCCGCCTTCAAGGCGGTGCAGTGGCTGGGCGCCGCCTACCTGGCGTGGCTCGGTCTCAAGATGCTCCTGGCCAAGCCCGGCGCGGCACCGATTTTGAACATCCGTCCGAGCCATTTCCTGCGCCAGGCGCTGACGATCACCTTGCTGAACCCCAAGGCGATCGTGTTCTACATGGCCTTCTTCCCGCTGTTCGTCGATCCGGCGCGCCACCAGGGTGTCATCACCTTCGGCGCCATGGCCGTGACCATCGCCGCGCTGACCTTCCTGTACGGCCTGACCTCGACGCTGCTCACGCACTTCCTGGCCGAGCGCATCCGCGCCAATCCCCGCATCTCGGCCACGCTCGAAAAGCTGGCCGGCACCTTCCTGATTGCCTTCGGCATCAAGCTCGCGATCTCGCGCTGACCGACCCCGACGACCCGCACTGACGACACATGGCCAAGATTTTCTGCATCGCCAACCAGAAGGGCGGCGTCGGCAAGACCACCACCACCGTCAATCTCGCCGCCGGCCTGGCCAAGGTGGGCCAGCGGGTTCTGATGATCGACCTCGACCCCCAAGGCAACGCCACCATGGGCTCGGGCATCGACAAGCGCCAGCTGGAGCTCACGGTGTACGACGTGCTGCTCGAATCGGCCTCGGTGGCCGAAGCGCGGGTGAAGTCCGACAAGCTCGTGGAGGCCGAGGCCAGCTACGACGTGCTGGGCGCCAACCGTGAGCTGGCCGGCGCCGAAGTCGAAATGGTGGCGCTCGATCGCCGCGAAAAACGCCTGCGCACCGCGCTGGCGGCGGTCGGTGCCGAGTACGACTTCGTGCTGATCGACTGCCCGCCGAGCCTGAGCCTGCTCACGCTCAACGGCCTGTGCGCGGCCCACGGCGTGATCGTGCCGATGCAGTGCGAGTACTTCGCGCTCGAAGGGCTCACGGACCTGGTCAACACCATCAAGCAGGTGCACGCCAACCTCAACAAGAACCTGCAGATCATCGGCCTGCTGCGCGTGATGTTCGATCCGCGCATCACGCTGCAGCAGCAGGTGAGCGAGCAGCTCAAGTCCCACTTCGGCGACAAGGTGTTCGACACCGTGATCCCGCGCAATGTGCGCCTGGCCGAAGCACCGAGCTACGGCCTGCCGGGCGTGGTGTTCGATCCGTCCGCCCGCGGCAGCCAGGCCTTCATCGCCTTCGCCGAAGAGCTGGTCGCCAAGATGCCGCCCGCGAGCGCCTTCGCCTCGGGTGCGGTGGCACCACCGGTCACGCCTCCGCCGCGCGTGGTGCCCGACCTGCCGATTCCCGGCGATGTGCTGGCCGCTGCGCCTTCTGCTTCCGTCGCCGATACCGACCAAAACCCCGTCTGATGCTCGCCCAATGGGCGGCAGGCGCTATCAAGTTCGTAGCAACCAGCCATGAGTGAACCCCGCATCCTGCTGCTGCCCGGATGGCAGAACAGCGGCCCCGGCCATTGGCAGACCCGCTGGGAGTCGGTCTACGGCGACCGCCGCGTCGACCAGCACGAGTGGATGCGCCCGCTGCGCGGCGACTGGTCGATCCGCCTCGAAGAAGAAGTGCTGGCCGCGCCGGGCCCCGTGGTGCTGGCTGCGCACAGCCTCGGCTGCATCCTCACCGCCGCCTGGGCGGCCCACTCGCGCAACACGCACAAGGTGCGCGGCGCGCTGCTGGTGGCGCCCGGCGACCTGGAGCGCGACGACCTGCGCCAACTGATTCCCGGCTGGGCGCCCATCGTGCGCCAGCCGCTGCCGTTTCCGGCCGTGCTCATCGCCGCCAACGACGACCCGTACTGCGAAGCCTCGCGCTCGAAGCAGCTGGCCAGCGATTGGGGCGCACGCTTCATCGATGCCGGCACCGGCGGCCACCTGAACGCCGAATCCGGCCTGGGCGACTGGCCCGAAGGCCGAAAACTCCTGAACGACCTCTCGAAAGACACGCACTGATGGCGACCAAGAAACCCAAGGGCCTGGGCCGCGGCCTCGAAGCGCTGCTCGGCCCGACGGCCGCACCCTCCGCCGATCCGCTCGGCAATGGCGGCGACCGCGCCACGGAAGAGGGCGGCGCCCCGCAGAACCCCAACACCCTGAAGCTCGACCAGATGGTGGCCGGCGTCTACCAGCCGCGCACCCGCATGGACGAGGGCGCGCTGTACGAGCTGGCCGAGAGCATCAAGGTGCAGGGCATCATGCAGCCGATCCTGGTGCGCCGGCTCGACGCCGAATCGGCCGCGGCCAAGAACGCCGAGTACGAAATCATCGCGGGCGAGCGGCGCTTCCGTGCCGCCCGGCTCGCCGGCCTGGACACCGTGCCGGTGCTGGTGCGCGACGTGCCCAACGAGGCCGCGGCGGCCATGTCGCTCATCGAGAACATCCAGCGCGAAGACCTCAACCCGCTGGAAGAGGCCCAAGGCCTGCAACGCCTGGTGACCGAGTTTGGGCTCACTCACGAAATGGCGGCCCAGGCCGTCGGCCGTTCGCGCAGTGCCGCCAGCAACCTGCTGCGCCTGCTGAACCTCGCCGAGCCCGCGCAGCTGATGCTGATGGCCGGCGACATCGACATGGGCCACGCACGCGCGCTGCTGTCGCTCGACCGCGGAACGCAGATCACCGCCGCCAACCAGATCGCCGCCAAGAAGATGTCGGTGCGCGAGGCCGAGGCGCTGGTCAAGAAGCTCGCGGCCGAGTTCACGCTCACGCCCTCGCGGCGCGGCAATGCCGGCGAGAAGTCGCGCGACCTGCAGCGCGTGGAAGAAGAGCTGGCCGACCTGCTCACGGCCGAGGTCGAGGTGCGCATCAAGAAGCGCACGAAGCGCGGCGAAAGCGGGGAGCTGGCGATCCACTTCGGCTCCATCGAAGCGCTCAACGGACTCATCGAGCGCATCCGCCGAACGGCCTAGTTCGGCTTGCGTTGCGAAGACGGACCCCAGCGTTCGTTTGATTGATTCCTGCAATCCTTTGCGCGTATCCTCGATCGCGGTTTTTCTTTCAGCCCTGCAAGACCACCACCATCGAAACGAGGGAGTCGACCATGCCGTTCTTCGCCACCAAGTTCCCGCTCGCCGCAGTCGCCGTCGGCGCACTGCTGCTCACGGGCTGCGCCACCACCGACATGCAGATGGGCAGCCAGTCGGCCAAGACCATGGCCACGGGCAGCGCCGCTGGCGGTGCCACCTCGGGCGAGAGCAGCCAGCTCGAACGCTGCGAATCGCCGCTCGGGACCGTCTCGCTGGTCGAGAACGTCAACGCCGGCTGGTACACCATCCTCACGGGCGAGTACCGCCTGCCGCCTACTGCAAATCTGTTGCGTTTGCTGGTGCAGCAATCGAACTGCTTCATCGTGGTCGAGCGCGGCGCGGCCGGCATGAACGCGATGACGCGTGAACGCGCGCTGCAGCAGTCGGGCGAGATGCGCGGCGGCAGCAACTTCGGCCGCGGCCAGATGGTGGCGTCCGACTACGGCCTGTCGCCCGAGATCGTGTTCAGCAACAGCGATGCCGGCGGCATCGGCGGCGCGCTCGGCGGCCTCGTGGGGGGCGGCCGTGGCCGTGCCATCGCAGCCGTCGGCGGCAGCCTGCAGACCAAGGAAGCCAGCGCCTTGCTGACGCTCATCGACAACCGCTCGGGCGTGCAGGTCGCAGCAGCCGAAGGCAGCGCCTCCAAGACCGACTTCGGCGCCTTCGGTGGCCTGGCCGGTCGCAGCGGCGCCGGTGGCCTTGGCGGCTACACCAACACGGCGCAGGGCAAGGTGATTGCGGCGGCCTTCATGGACGCCTTCAACCAGATGGTTCGTTCGCTGCGCAACTACAAGGCGCAGACGGTGCGTGGCCAGGGCCTGGGCGGCGGTGGCCGCTTGGGCGTGGACGGCGGTGCCGCGCCGTCGCAGACCTACGTGCCGCCGGAGCCGGCACCGGCACGTCGCCGCAGGTAAGAACAGGACGCGGGCCTTCGGGCCACGAAAAAGCCCGGCGCTCTTGCGAGCCGCCGGGCTTTTTCATTGACTTGCGACCGGGAGGGATCAGAGGCTGAAGATCTTGCCCGGGTTCATGATGTTCTTCGGATCGAGCGCGCGCTTGATCGTGCGCATCATGTCGATCGCGCCCACGCCGGCCTCGGTCACCAGGAAGTCCATCTTGTGCAGGCCCACGCCGTGCTCGCCTGTGCAGGTGCCTTCGAGCGCCAGCGCGCGGCTCACCAGCGCGTGGTTCAGCTCCTCGGCCTTCACGCGCTCTTCGGGGATGTTCGGGTCGAGCAGGTAGCCGAAGTGGAAGTTGCCGTCGCCCACGTGGCCGACGAGGAAGTAGGGGATGCCGCTGGCATCGGCTTCGGCCACCGAGTCGAGCAGGCAGTCGGCCAGGCGCGAGATCGGCACGCAGGTGTCGGTCGAGATCACGCGGCAGCCCGGGCGCGACTGGACCGCGGCGAAGTAGCTGTTGTGCCGCGCGGTCCACAGGCGCGTGCGTTCTTCCGGCGTGCTGGCCCATTCGAAGGCGTTGCCGCCGTGGCCGCTGGCGAGTTCCTGCACCGTCTCCGCCTGCTCCTTCACACCCGCGGGCGAGCCGTGGAATTCCATCAGCAGCATCGGCTCTTCGCGCAGGTTGAGCTTGGCGTAGGCATTGACCATGCGCACCGTGTTCACGTCGATCAGTTCCACGCGTGCGATCGGCACGCCGAGCTGGATGGTCTCGATGGTGGTGCGCACCGCGGCCTCGATGCTCGGGAACGAGCAGATCGCCGCCGACACCGCCTCGGGCAGCGGGTAGATGCGCAGCGTGACCTCGGTGACCACGCCCAGCGTGCCTTCGCTGCCCACCATGAGGCGCGTGAGGTCGTAGCCGGCCGACGACTTCTTGGCGCGCGTGCCGGTGCGGATGATGTCGCCGCCGGCCGTGACCACTTCGAGCGCCAGCACGTTCTCGCGCATCGTGCCGTAGCGCACCGCGTTCGTGCCGCTGGCGCGCGTGGCCGTCATGCCGCCGATGGAGGCGTCGGCGCCCGGGTCGATGGGGAAGAACAGGCCCGTGCTCTTGATCTCTTCGTTGAGCTGCTTGCGCGTGACGCCCGGCTGCACCGTCACCGTGAGGTCGTCGGCGTTGATCGACAGCACCTGGTTCATGCGCGACACGTCGATGCTGATGCCGCCTTGCACCGCGAGCAGGTGGCCTTCGAGCGAAGAGCCCACGCCGAAGGGGATGACCGGCACGCTGTGCTCGCTGGCGAGCTTCACGGCATCGGCAACATCCTGCGTGCTTTCCGCGAACACCACGGCCGCGGGCGGCGGTGCGTCGAACGACGACTCGTCGCGCCCGTGCTGCGTGCGCACCGCCATCGCCGTGGAACAGTTGTCGCCAAAGCGCGCCTTCAGCCCGTCGATCAGGGCCGCGGGAACGTCGCGCAGATGAAGCGCCGGCATCAGGTGCGAGGTGGAAGTCGGGGCGTTCATCGGGCGTCTCCTGGAGGGGCTGAGGGGGATCGGTCATTTTACGGAGCGCGCACCATAATGCGCTTCGGTAAAAGACATGAACCCCACGACCCTTGCAGCCCTCGCGGCCTTTCCCTCGCAGCTCGAAGCCCACTACGCGGCCATTCCCAAAGCCTTCCGGCATTGGGCGCCGCCTTCGTGGGAGGGCGTGCCCAGCGAAGCCTTCACCGCCATCGAGCAGCTGTGCCATGTGCGCGACATCGAGATCGAGGGCTACCACGTGCGCTTTCGCCGCATGCTCGCCGAAACCCATCCGACGCTCGCATCGATCGACAGCGAGCCGCTGGCCATCGAGCGCCACTACGGCGCGGCCGACCCTGCAGCGGTGCTCGCCGAGTTCCGCCAGGCGCGCGTGCAGACGATGGAAATCATCTCGCAGCTGAGCGACGCGCAGCTCGCGCGCACGGCCGTGTTCGAGGGCTACGGCCCGCTCACGATGCGCAGTCTCATTCATTACCTGTGCAGCCACGACCATCAGCATCTGGCCGGACTGCAATGGCTGGCCGGCAAGATCGACGCCGCCGGCCTCACGACCTGAACCGAGGAGCGCCCATGGGCAACCGACTTTCCCAGATCGCCACCCGCACCGGCGACGACGGCACCACCGGCCTGGGCGACAACACCCGCGTGCCCAAGGACCACCTGCGCGTGCACGCGATGGGCGACGTGGACGAACTCAACTCGCACATCGGCGTGCTGCTGTGCGAACCGCTGCCAGAGCCCGTGCGCGAGCTGCTGGTCGATGTGCAGCACCAGCTCTTCAACCTCGGCGGCGAACTCTCGATGCCGGGTTTCACGCTGCTCAAGCCCGAGGCGCTGCTGCAGATCGACAACGCACTGGCCGACCACAACGCCGCCTTGCCGCGTCTGGCCGAATTCATCCTGCCCGCCGGCACGCGCGCCGCTTCGCTCGCGCATGTGTGCCGCACCGTGGCGCGGCGTGCCGAGCGCGCCGTGGTGTCGCTGGGCGCCACCACCGAACTCAACGACGCGCCGCGCCAGTACCTCAACCGGCTCAGCGACCTGCTCTTCGTGCTCGCACGCGTGCTCAACCGCATGAACGGCGGCGACGACGTGTACTGGAAGAGCGAGCGCATGGCCCGCGCGGCCGCCGCCGAATCCGAAGACCACTCCCAGGGGACGACGCCATGAAGAAGCTTCACATCACCACCGCATCGCTCGCCGCCATCGCCGCCGCGCTCTGCCTGCCCGTCACCGCGCAGGCGCAGAGCGCCGACAACCCGCCCCAGGCCGAACGCGCCCACACGATCAAGTCGCCCTCGCGCAGCGGCAAGGTCGTGGGCAGCGTGCAGCGCGGCACCAACGCCGCCGGCCGCGGCGTCAACCGCGCCGATGCCGCCACGCGGCGCGGCGTGAGCAACGTGTCGGAAAAAGCCAGCCGGCCCGTGCGCAACGTGGGCGAGTCCTTCGGGCGCAAGCTGGCACCGGGCTCGAGTGGGCGCGCGGCGCCGCCGCCTGTGGGGCCGCAGGGCAACGCGCCCTGAGTCTTTGCTGTTGTTCGCTCAGGGCAACGCTCCCGCCGACGCGGTACCTTGCTCCACGAATGTCCCCCGGCCTGCGGCCTCCTCCTTGATTTCGCTGCGCAAGGCACCGCATCGGCGTGAGCGATTTCAGAGCGGTTGTTGATCGGCCGTGAACCGACAGCGTGCCCCGTGCGCAGGACACTGGGTGCTTCCCGCAGCGAAATCAAGGAGGAGGGCGAAGCCCGGGGGACATTCGCGGAGGGAAGTACCCGGTGGCCTGGGCACACGCCCCGAATCCCATCTCACAGAAGCCCACAGACATGGCCAGAAACATAGAGATCAAGGCCCGCATCGACAGCGTGGACCGCATCGCAGAAATCGTCGCAACGCTCGCCGACCAGGGCCCCATCGAGATCGCCCAGGACGACACCTTCTTCCGCTGCGAACACAGCGCCGACCGCCTCAAGCTGCGCACCTTCGCGCCCGACCGCGCCGAGCTCATCTTCTACCGCCGCGCCGACAGCACCGGCCCGAAGGAATCGTTCTACCTGATCACGCCCACCGCCACGCCCGACGCGCTGCGCGAATCGCTCACGCTCGCCTGGGGCCAGGCCGGCCGCGTGCGCAAGCAGCGCCGCCTGTTCCTCGTGGGCCGCACGCGCGTGCACCTCGACCGCGTTGAAGGGCTTGGTGAATTCCTCGAACTCGAAGTGGTGCTGCAAGAGGGCGAGCCCGCCGAGGCCGGCGTGGCCGAAGCCCATGCGCTCATGGCCCGGCTCGGCGTGGCCGAGCGCCAGCTGGTGCAGGGCGCCTACGTCGACCTGTTGCGCGCGCAGGCCGCCTGAGCCATCGGACAGCCTGCCGGCACGCGCGCCAGCAGGTCTTGCCGCAGCGCGTTCAGCTCGGCGATCTTCTGGTCGATGACCGCGACCTTGTCGGCCAGCAGCGCCGCAATGGCATCGTCGGGTGCGGCCGACTCCCACACCGCGGGCAGGTTGTCGCCGATCTCGTGGAGGCTGAAGCCGAGCTTCTGCGCGGTGCGGATGTAGCCCACCATCTGCACGGTTTCCTTCGCATAGACCCGGTAGCCGTTGCTGCCACGTTGCGCGCGGATCAGGCCGCGCTCTTCGTAGAAGCGCAGCGTGTCGCGGCTCAAGCCCGTCGCCGAAGCCAGCTGGCCGATCTGCATGGTCGTGGTTCCTTCGCCGAAGAATGTGCTTGACCCTGGAGCGTACCCGAGGCTTTAGCTTCCGGGGCTTCTTCACTCCCGCAGGGCTCTTCCTCATGATCGCGCTTCCCACCTACCAACGCATCGTCCGCGCCAGCGCCTGGTACGACCTCGTGGTGACCATCGGCTTCGCCACGCCGTGGACCTTTGCCGCCGTGCACACCTTGTTGCTGTGGACCATCCAGACGCTGCAGCTGCCCGGTAGCTTTCCGGCCTTCGACCCGGTCCACATGCTGATGGCCAACCTGCTCGGCTCGGTGGTCACCGTCTGGGCCGTGCTGCGCATCCGCGATCCGCGCCTGCGCTATGGCCGCTACGACGCCGTGGCGCGTTTCCTGTTCGCGACCTGGCAGGTCTACGCCGTGACGCAGGGCGCCAGCCTCATCATCCTCGGCTTCACGGCGATGGAGCTGCTGTTCGGCGTGCTCGAGAGCCTGCCAGTGCGCGGCGCCACGGCACGCGCACCCATGCGCGCCGGCGACCGCGCCACAGGCCTCAGCGCCAGCCCGCAGCCTTGAGCTGCTCGGCGAGTTGCTGCGCCACCTGGGCGTAGCCCTTCGCGTTCGCATGGATGCGGTCCGAGCGCAGGGCCGCATCCGACAGCACGCCCGAATACACACCGGCGACCAGCAACGCCTGCCCCGACTTCGCGACCTCTTCGTAGAACGGCGCATCGCTGAGCGAGCCGACCACCGCGCGCATCGCATCGGGCGCCGGCGTGGCCAGCACCGCCACATGCGGCGTGTGCGCACGCGCCTGCTCGATGAGTGCCGCGAGGTTCTCGCGCGTGCTGGAGGGCGACACGCCGCGCAGCATGTCGTTGCCGCCGATGCCGATCAGGATCGCGTCGTAGCTGCCGGCGGACAGCAGTGCGGGCAGGCGCTCCAGTGCACCCGCCGAGGTGTCGCCGTTGACGCCCGCGTTCTCGACCTGCCAGCCCGTGAGCTCGCCCAGCTTCGCGGGCCATGCCGTCTCGGGCGACGCACCGTAGCCGAAGGTCAGGCTGTCGCCCAGCGCCAGCACGCGGGCATCGGGCTTCAACGCGTTGGCTGAGGCCTTTCGTTTGCCGCACGCGGAGAGCAGCAGGGCGGTGGCCGGCACGCCGGCGAGCATCTGGAGGAGGTGGCGTCGCTTCATGTGGCGCGCAGCTTAAACGAGGCCGCGCGGCCGTTGGCGCTTGTCCCTTCGCTTGCTCGGAAAGCGCATAAGCCTCTCCGTTTTCGTTCCTTCCCGGCGACGGGACAGCGGCGAAGAATCGCGGCCCTGCACATCCCTTCACTGCCACCGAGGTCCGACGCCATGCTGCCGCCGCTGTTCACCCGCCATCGTTTCCTGCGCCATGCGGTCGCACTGTCCGCCGCCTTGCTCACCGCGCCGCTCGCGGCCTGGGCCGCGCCCGCCAGCGGCGAGCCCGTGTGGTTCGGCGTGAGCGGTCCGCTCACCGGACAGAACGCGCAGTACGGCGCACAGTGGAAGGCCGGCTTCGACCTTGCGCTGGAGCACATCAACGCGCAGGGCGGCATCCACGGCCGGCCGCTGGCCTACAACTTCGAGGACAGCCAGAGCGACCCGCGGCAGTCCGTCGCCATCGCGCAAAAGCTCGTGAACGACAAGCGCGTGCTCATCGAACTCGGCGACTTCTCCAGCCCCGCTTCGATGGCCGCCTCGCCCATCTACCAGCGCGCGGGCCTCGTGCAGCTGGGCTTCACCAACTCGCACCCCGACTTCACCAAGGGCGGCGACTACATCTGGAGCCCGTCGATCAGCCAGGCCGATGCGCAGCCGCTGCTGGCCGACCTGGCCGTGAAGACGCTGGGCTTCAAGCGCATCGCCGTGCTCTTCCTGAACACCGACTGGGGCCGCACCAGCAAGGACGTGCTCGTGAAGGCCGCGCAGGAGCGCGGCGCGCAGCTCGCCATTGCCGAGGGCTACCAGCCCGACGAGAAAGACTTCCGCTCGACCCTGGTGCGCGTGCGCGATGCCAACCCCGACGGCGTGGTGCTCATCTCGTACTACCCCGACGGCGCGCTCATCGCCGGCCAGGTGCGCAGCGTGGGCCTGAAGCAGCCGATCGCGGCCGTCGGCTCCGTCTACTCGCCCAAGTTCATCGAGCTCGGCGGCGCGGCCGTGAACGGCATTCACACCAACACCGCCTTCTTCCCCGAGGAGCCGCGCACCGAAGTGCAGGCCTTCGTGAAGAGCTTCCGCGCCAAGTACAGCAAGGAGCCCGACGCCTTCAACGCCTATGCCTACGACGCCGTGGTGTACGCCGCCGCCGCACTGCGCGAGGCGGGCCCCAAGGCCGACCGCAAGGCCGTGCGCGATGCGTTCTACAAGATCAAGGACGTGCCCAGCGTCATCTTCGGCAAGGCCACCTTCGATGCGCAGACACGCCGCGTGATCGGCGTGAAGAGCGTGAACCTGGTGGTGAAGGACGGCAAGTGGGCGCAGATCGACGAGAAGGCGGCGGCGCTGGCATCGGCCAAGTAGATGAGCTTCACCTCCTTCTTCGACCACACGGTCAACGGCCTGATCATCGGCAACATCTATGCGTTGCTGGCGGTCGGGCTCGCGCTGATCTTCGGCGTCTCGCACCTCATCAACTTCGCGCACGGCTCGGTCTACACCGTGGGCGCGTACATCGGCTGGGCGAGCATCACCTACCTGCACACGCCGCTGCCCGTGACCATCGCGCTGGTGGTGATCGGCTCGGGCGCACTCGGCATGCTGATCGAGCGCGTGGGACTGCGGCCGCTGCAGGGCGCCGCGCGCATCGCGCCGCTGCTGGCCACCATCGGCATCAGCTTCGTGCTCGACATCCTCGTGCAGCTGGTGTTCAGTCCCGACCCGCGCGCGCTGCCCACGCAGCTGCCCGACTGGCGCCTGCAGATCGGCACCGGCACCATCGGCGCGCTCGACCTGCTGATCGCGGGCATCGGAATCACCAGCGCGGCCGTGCTGTTCGGCTTCCTGCGTTTCACGAAGCTCGGCTGGGCCGTGCGCGCCACCGCGCAGGACCGCGACGCCGCGCAGCAGATGGGCGTGGACGTGAACCGCGTGAACCAGACCGTGTTCGCCATCGCTGCCGCATTGGGCGGGCTCTCGGGCCTGCTGGTGGGCATGTACTACAACAACATCAGCCCGGCGATGAGCTTCCAGGCCACGCTGAAGGGTGTGGTGGCCACGGTGGTCGGCGGCGTGGGCAATGTGCCGGGCGCCATCGTCGGCAGCCTGCTGCTGGGGCTCATCGAAAGCTATGGCGTGGCGATCCTCGGCACGCCGTACCGCAACCTGTTTGCCTTCGCGTTGCTGCTGGTCATCCTGGTGTGGAAGCCCAATGGCTTGTTCGGCCGCAAGCGTGTGCTGCCGCCCGAGCCGCTCACCGGAACCTTCATCGCACCGAGCAAGCCGTGGCGCGTGCCGCCGCGCGTGTTGCTCGCGCTGTTCGCCGCGGCCGTGCTGCTGCCGCTGTTCGATCCGTCGCCCTATGTGCTGCAGACGCTCACCAACGCGTGGCTCTACGGTGCGCTCGCACTGAGCCTCACGCTGGTGGCCGGCACCATCGGCCAGATCTCGCTGGGCCATGCGGGGCTGCTGGCCATCGGCGCGTATGCCTCGTCGCTGCTGGTGCTCGACCTGCACCTGCCCGTGGGCACGGGCATCGTGGCCGCTGGCGTGCTCACCTCGCTGATCGGCACCGCGCTGATCTTCCCGGCCTTCCGGCTGCGCGGGCACTACGTGTCGATCGCCACGCTCGGCATCGGCGAGATCGTGGCGCTCACCATCCTCAACTGGGAAAGCCTCACGCGCGGGCCCATCGGCGTCTCGGGCATTCCGCCGCTGTCGCTGTTCGGGCGCGATGCGTCGTCGAACGAGGCGATCTACTGGGCCTCGTTCGGTGCGCTGGTGCTGCTGGCCCTGCTGCAGTGGCGCCTCTTGCGCTCGCACCTGGGCCGCACCTTCCGCGCCGTGCGCGAAGACGAGGTCGCCGCGCGCGCCTACGGCGTGAGCCCCGACCGCTACAAGGCGCTGGCCTTCGGCTTCGGCGGCTTCGCGGCGGGCGTGAGCGGCGCCTTCACCGCGCACATGTACTCGTACATCAACCACGAGACCTTCGGCTCGCAGATCTCGATCCTCGCGCTCACGATGGTGATCCTCGGCGGGCTCGGGAACATCAGCGGCGCGCTGCTGGGTGCGGTCGCGCTCGTGAGCCTGCCCGAGCTGTTCCGCGTGACGGCCGAGTACCGCATGTTGATCTACGGCGTGGCACTGCTTCTGTTGATCCGCTTCCGTCCCCAAGGCCTGCTCGGCACCGTCTGAAAGAACCACCAAACACCATGAGCCACCTCAACGACTACCTCGCCGAGAAACGCGCCGCCGTGCTGGCGCGCAACGCCGCCGTCGCGGCCGGCACCGCACAGCCCTCGCAGCTGAAGGCCAGCGTGCGCGCCGAAGGCCGCAGCGGCGTGCGCCGGCTGCGCATCCGCGAGCACCAGGTGATCAGCGACAGCCCGCCCGATTTCGCGGGCTACAACCTCGGCCCGAGTTCGCCCGAGCTGCAGCTGGGCGTTCTCGGCACCTGCGTGACGCACATCTTCCTGATCCAGGCGGCCGAACGCCAGGTGCCGCTCGAAAGCCTCGAGGTCGAGGTGACCGGCGTCATCGACCCGCGCGGCGGCAAGCCGGGCCACGAGCAGACGCCGATCTGGCCGCACGAGATCGGCTACACCGTGCACATCGATTCGCCCGCCAGCCGCGAAGAGATCGATGCGCTGTTCGAAGCGGTGGAGCGCAACTGTCCCATCCTCAATCTGCTGCGCAACCCGCAGGCCATTCGCGCCGAGGTGAAGCTCGTGAACTCGAAGGCGAAGGTCGCCGATGCCGTCGCTGCTTGAGGTCCGCGGCCTCGTGCGCCGCTTCGGCGGGCTCACGGCCGTCAACGCCGTCGACCTGCAGGTGGGCGAGGGCGAACTGCTGAGCGTGATCGGCCCGAACGGCGCGGGCAAGACCACGCTGTTCAACCTCGTCACCGGCCTCGACAAGCCCGATGCCGGGCAGGTGCGCTTCGACGGCCACGACATCACCGGCCTGCCGGCTCAGCAGCTTGCCCGGCGCGGACTGGCGCGCACCTTCCAGCATGGGCGCGTGTTCGCGAACCTCTCGGTGCTCGACAACGTGCTGGTCGGCGCGCACACGCGGCTGCGCGCCGTGAAACCGCGTGTGGGCGGCGTGCCGGGCCTGGGGGCGCTGGCCGAGCTGGCGCTTGCGCTGGTGCAGCCAGGGGCCGTGCGGCGCGAGGAAGAAGCGCTGCGCGACGAGGCGCGCGAGATCATCGCGCTCTTCGGTGAACGCCTCACGCCGCGCACCGACCATCCGGCCTACAGCCTCTCGTACGCCAACCGCCGCCGCGTGGAGATCGCGCGCGCGCTCGCGCTGCGGCCGCGCCTGCTGCTGCTCGACGAGCCCACGGCCGGCATGAACGAGAGCGAGACGGCCGAGATGCTGGAGATCATTCGCGGCCTCAAGGCGCGCGGCCAGACCATCCTGCTGATCGAGCACAAGCTCGACCTCGTGATGCAGCTGTCCGACCGCGTGGCCGTGCTCGACGACGGCCGCAAGATCGCCGAGGGCCTGCCGGACGACGTGCGCAACGACCCCGCGGTGATCGAGGCCTACCTCGGCCATCGCCAGGTCGGCGAAGCGCAGGAAGAAGCGGTGCCCGCATGATCGCCACCGTCGCGCGCACCGGCCTGTCGCCTTCTTCCCTCTGGGGAGAGGGGAGAAACGACGACCTGCCTGAACGTGCCATCACGCAAGCTTCGGCGGGCGCTGTACAGCCACTGCTCCAACTCCAGAAGGTCAACAGCTTCTACGGCCCCGTGCAGGCCCACTTCGATCTCGACATCGAAGTGCGCAAGGGCCAGATCGTCAGCCTGCTCGGCGGCAACGCCAGCGGCAAATCGACCACGATGAAGATCGTGCTCGGCCTGCTCAAGCCGCGCTCGGGCGAGGTCCGCTTCAACGGCGAATCGACGCTGGGCCTGAGCACGCCGCAGATCATCCGCAAGGGCATCGGCTCGGTGCCCGAGGCACGCCGCTTGTTCCCCGCGATGACCGTGCGCGAGAACCTGCTCATGGGCGCCTATGCGCGCCGCGACCGTGCGGGCGTGGCCGACGACCTGGAACGCATGCTCGAGCTGTTCCCGCGCGTGGCGCAGCGCCTGGGCTTCCTGGCCGGCACGCTTTCGGGCGGCGAGCAGCAGATGGTGGCCATGGCGCGTGCGCTCATGGGCCGGCCGCAGCTGCTGTGCATGGACGAGCCCACCATGGGCCTGTCGCCGCTGTACGTCGACAAGGTGCTCGAGCTCATCGCGCGCATCAACGCGCAGGGCGTCTCGGTCTTCATGGTCGAGCAGAACGCCAGCCTCGCGCTGCAGATCGCGCACCACGGCTACGTGCTGCAGACGGGCCGCATCGTGCTCTCGGGCCCGGCGCGCGCGCTGCTGGCCGACGCGCGCATCCGCGACGCCTACCTGGGCGGCGAGGGCGCCGCCCGCACCGCCTCCTGACGACGACCCCTTTGCCGCGAGGAAGACCTTCACCATGCCCCTGACCCTCGACCACGTCGTGATCGCCGTGCACGACCTCGAACGCGCCATCGCCGACTACGCCGCGCTCGGCTTCCACGTGCTGCGCGGCGGCGACCATCCGGGCCGCAGCACGCACAACGCCCTCGTCGTGTTCAGCGACGGCAGCTATTTCGAACTCATCGCGTGGCGCGAACCCGCGCCCGCCGAGCGCTGGTGGCAACTGCTGCAGCGGCACGGCGAAGGCATCGTCGACTTCGCGCTGTTGCCGCGCGACACGGCCGTCACCGTGGCCGATGCGAAGGCGCGCGGCCTCGTGCTCGAAGGCCCGCTCGACGGCGGGCGCGTGCGCCCCGACGGCGAACACCTGCGCTGGCAGACCGCGCGCGCGCCGTCGGCCGACCTGCCGTTCCTGTGCGGCGACCTCACGCGGCGCGCCCTGCGCGTGCCCGAGGGCGCCGCGCGCGTGCATCCCAACGGCGTGCTCGGCGTGGCCAGCCTGGCCATCGCCGTGCGCGACCTCGACGCCACGCTGGCGCGCTACCGCGCCTTGCTGGGCACGGTCTCCGACGACACGAGCACGCACATCGGCGAGCCTGTGGCCGTGCCGGCCAGCCAGGTGCGCGTGGCGGTGATCGCCCTGGGCAGCAGTGTGCTGGTGCTGTCGTCGCCGCGCGATCGCGCTCCGGCGGCGGAGCTGGGCGGCGACGCGCTCGCGCAGCGCCTCGCCGTGCGCGGCGAGGGCCCCTATGCGTTGGTGCTACACACCGACCGGCCGCAATCGACCGGCACCTTCGACCTCGCACGCGCGCACGGCGCATGGATCGAGCTCGACCTGCCGCCGGTGGACGCGCTGGAGGCGCAGGGCCGCGTGCGCGCCGATGCGGCGAACAGCACGGTGGGCGGGTAACGCCTTACCTGCCGCCCAGGTGTGCCTTGCGCAGCGCGGCGCGCATCTTCTTCTGCAGCGCCGGCCCGCCCTTTTCCAGCGCGGCCGCGGGCGCGCCGCTCTCAGGCGTCACCGGCCGGTGCTTGCGCCCCCAGATGCCGAGCTGCGTGATCACCGGCAGCAGGTCGATGCCCACGGGCGTGAGGCTGTAGAGCGCCTTCTGCTTGTGCGTGGGGTCGTCGGTCTTGCTGAGCACGCCGTGCGCGACCAGCGTGTTCAGCCGCTCCGTGAGAATGTTCGAGGAGATGCCTTCTTCGGACTGCAGGAACTCGCGAAAGTGGCGCTTGTCCGCAAACATCAGGTCGCGAACGATCAGCAGGCTCCATCGGTCGCCGACGACTTCGAGCGCGAGGTTGATCGGGCACTGGGACTTCTGCTGGATGGCCATCGGGATTCCGTCGGTTCAAGAAACTGCTTGCATTTTCGCACCGGTATGAGAATACTGAAACCGCTTGCATTTCGAGATCGGTTTGCGCAAGCGACCTGAAGGAGACTCCGATGCGAAAGCTCATCGTGCAAATGCAGATGTCGGTCGACGGGTTCGTGTCGCCGGCCAACGGCGACATCGACTGGCAGCTGTGGGGCTGGGGCGACCGGTGGCGCTGGGATGCGGCGCTCAGGCGCGACTTCAACGCCGCGTTCGCGGGCGTCGACACGATCCTGCTGAGCCGCAAGATCATCGAGGAGGGCTACCTCGACCACTGGGGCCGCGCCGCGACGCGCTTTCCGGCGAACCCCGACTACGCCTTTGCCCAGCGGATCGTCGAAGCGCGCAAGGTTGTGCTTACCAACAAGCTGCAGGCCTCGCGCTGGGAGCGCACCGACATCGCACGCGGCGCCATGGCCGACGAAGTGAATGCGCTCAAGCGCGAGCCGGGCCAGGACATCCTCAGCATCGGCGGTGTCGGCTTTGCGTCGTCGCTCACGTCGGCAGGGCTGGTCGACGAGTTCCAGTTCTTCGTGAACCCCACGGCCGTCGGCGCGGGCCGCTCGGTGTTCCACGACACGCGCCATGGCCATGCGCTGCGCCTGCTCGGATCGACCGCCTACGACTGCGGCATGGTGGTGAATCGCTACGCGCCCGCGTGAAGTACGTCACGCGCGTGCAGGACAACACGCCGTGGAGATACCTGCGCTTACCGGATTTCATCTGACGGTGACCTGACGCACCCGAAGCAGACACACGCGCTGCCCAGAATGGAGGCGTCATCACAGACACACAAAAGGAGTTCCAGATGATCTTCCGTACCAAGCGCCTGACCACTGCCGCCGTTGCGGCGCTCGCAATGTCCCTGGCGGCAGGCAGCGCGCTGGCGCAAGATCGCCGGGGCGACGACCACCGCCCGGGCGGCGGCCGCTACGAGCAGCGCGATGACCACCGTCCTGGCGGCGGTCGCTATGACCAGCGCGACGACCATCGCGGGCATCGCGGCCCTCACGCCGGCTACCGCGGCGACCAGGACTTCCGCGACGGCCGCCAGTTCGACCGCCGGGGCTTCCCGCAGCCGCACAGCGAGTGGCGCCGTGGCGGCCGCGTACCGACCGAGTACCGGGGCCGCAACTACGTGGTGAACGACTGGCGCGCCTACCGCCTGCAGCAGCCGCCGCGCGGCTACCAGTGGGTGGGCGTGGGTGGCGACTACGTGCTCGCAGCCATTGCCACCGGCCTCATCGCGCAGATCATCGCGGGTCAGTAAGCCTTCGCACTGCGCTCGCACCGCGCACATGCAAAAACCGCCACAGGAGACTGTGGCGGTTTTTCTTTGGGGAACTGGGGGAGGGGCTTGTCAGGCCACCGCGGTGGCGGCCGATTGGGCGCACACGTTGCGCCCGGTGATGGTGAGGCGCAAACCGCCGCCATGCCATTCGAGCCAGTTGAGATCGACGTAGGCGTCGATGTCGCGATCGTCGATGCGATCGGCCTGGCGGCTTTGCAGCAGCTCGACCGTGGCGGGCAGGGCACGTTTCAGGCGTTCGCGCTTCTCCGCTGCATCGGCCGCCTTTTGGGCGGCCCGGGTGGCCTGTAGTTGCTGCTGCTGCGAAGTCGATGCCATTGCTGATCCGTTCCGGAAGCCAAGGAATTAACCCGAATGTACGCCGCTTGTGTGAAGCTGCGCGCATTCTTTTCAACCCTGGAGCCGGAAGTGTCGATTTCGTTGCGCTTGAGCTAAATCTCGTAGTGAGACACCTTGACCTCGTCGCCCAAGGCCTTCTCGACAATCGCGCGCGTCAAGGTCGGCGCAAACGACTCGATGAACGCGTAGACATATTTGCGCAGGTAGGTGCCGCGCCGCACCGCGAGCTTCGTGAGGTTGATGCCGAACAGCCGCCCCGCATCGAGCGCGCGCAGCTGCGTGTCGCGCTCGGCCTCGTAGGCCACGCCGGCGACGATGCCCACGCCCAGGCCCAGCTGCACATAGGTCTTGATGACGTCGGCGTCCATCGCGGCCAGCACGATGTTGGGCTGCAGGCCGCGCTGTTCAAACGCCTCGTCGATGCGCGAGCGGCCCGTGAAGCCGGTGTCGTAGGTGATCAGCGGATGCTGCGTGAGCGCCTCCAGCGTGAGCGGCGCATCGAGCAGCGGATGGCCGGGCGGCACGATCACCGAGTGCGTCCAGCGGTAGCAGGGCAGGGCGACCAGCTGCGGGTAGTCGCCCAGCGCCTCGGTGGCAATGCCCACGTCGGCCTCGCCGTCGAGCAGCATCTGCGCGATCTGCTTGGGCGAGCCCTGGTGCAGGTGCAGTTTCACGTTCGGAAACTGCGCGCGGAATTCCTGCACCGCCACCGGCATCGCATAGCGCGCCTGCGAGTGCGTGGCCGCCACCGAGAGCAGGCCGCTTTGCTGCGCCACGAACTCCTGGCCCGCGTGCTTGAGGTTGCTGCTCTCCATCAGCATGCGTTCGATGATCGGCAGCACGTGGCCGCCGGGCTCGGTGAGGCCCGTGAGCCGCTTGCCGGCGCGCACGAAGAGCTCGATGCCGAGCTCTTCCTCGAGTTCGCGGATCTGCCGGCTCACGCCGGGCTGCGAGGTGTGAAGGGTGTGGGCGACCTCGGTCAGGTTGAAGCCGCAACGAACGGCCTCGCGTACCGAGCGCAGTTGTTGAAAGTTCATCGGGCGCGCAGGAGGTGAAAAGAGGTCCGGACCCCGAGTGGGGCCGACCGGCGATTCTCGGCAGAAGGGCTTATGCAGGGAACGATGCGTTTGTTGGTTCCACATGAGCAAAACATCTATGAGGCCCTTCTGCGTGGGGAGGTTGATATTTCGCACGACTGTGCTAAAGTCCGCCGCATGGACGCCAAGACCCAGAAAAGCGAACTCACCCGTGCCGCCATCGTCGGCGCGGCGATGCATCTCGCGCTGGCGGAGGGGCTGGAGGCGATCTCGCTGCAGGCCGTGGCGAGCCGGCTCGGGCTGTCCAAGAGCGGCGTGTTCTCGCGCGTGGGGTCGCGCGAGGCGCTGCAGAAGGCCGTCATCGAGGAGTACGGCCGTGGCTTCCTGGCCGAGGTGTTCGTGCCCGCCATGCAGAAGCCCAAGGGCCTGCCCCGCCTGAACGACATCGTCGCGCGCTGGATCGCCCGCACGCGCGACGTCGAAGCGCAAACCGGCTGCCTCTATGTGGCCGGGGCTTTCGAGTTCGACGACCGCGAAGGCGAACTGCGCGACCTGCTCTTCGACGAGATCACGCGCTGGCGTGCCGCGTTGCGCCGCACGGTGCTGCAGGCGGTCGAGACCGGCGAGCTCCAGGCCGACACCGACCCGGCCCAGCTCGTGAGCGAGATCAACGGGATCATGATGAATCAGCTGCACGACGCGCGCTTCCTGCGCGACGGGCATGCGGCCGAGCGCGCGGGCCAGACCTGGCAGCGCCTTCTTTCCAGCTACCGCGCCTGAGGCGCACCCGCAGACGACGGCCGCCGCCTCTTCGTTTGCCTTAATTTCGCACCACCGTGCGATAAAAAAGGAGAAGCACCATGCTGATCATTGCCCTCTTTCTCGCCGCCTACGCGGTGCTCCTCGGTGTGCGCTGCGTGCAGGACACGCTGCGCAGCCTGCCGCGCAGCAACCAGGACTGGGTCTGGTACTGAGCCCCCCGAACGAAAGCCTTCCCCATGACCACCACCACCCACACCACCGCCCCCGTGGGCTACTACAGCGCCAGTCCATTGATGCGCGCGATGCGCTTCGGCCTCGGCGCCTCGCAGCGCCTGTGGCCCGCGCTCGGCGTGCGCGCGGCCTACCGCGTGTTCGGCACGCCGCTGCCGCCCAAATGGCTGTACCGGGGCCAGCAGCCCGGTGCCGACTGGCGCCGCGAGGCCTGGTCGTTCGAGGACGCGAACCTCGGCATCTACCACCTGGCCGCGCAGGACTCGGGCGCCGAGTCGGCGCCGGTCGTGCTGCTGGTGCACGGCTGGGGTGGCCACGCGGGCCAGATGCTGCCGCTGGCGCTGGCCATCGCCGCGCAAGGGTTGAGGCCCGTGCTGCTGGAGATGCCGGCCCACGGCCGCAGCGCAGGCACGGCCAGCAACCTGCCGCAGTTCGCGCGCGCCATCGACTACGTGGCGGCGCGGCTCGGCGCCGACGGGCACGTGCTGCGCGCGGCGGTCGCGCATTCGCTGGGGGCCAATGCACTGGCCTATGCGGCGGGGCGCGGGCTGCCGGCGCAGCGGCTGGTGCTGCTGGCACCGCCGGCCTCGCCGCGCGAGTACACGCGCTACTTCGCGCAGGTGTTCGGCCTCAGCGAGCGCACGCGTGCGGGCATGCAGCGCCTGATCGAGGCGCGCGAAGGCATCCTGATGCAGCAGCTGGAGCCCGCCGCCGTGGGCCCGCGCATCGCACAGCCCACGCTCATCGTGCATGACCGCGACGACCGCGTGAACCGCTTTGCCGACGCCGAGGCCTTTCGCGACGCGATCGCCGGCGCGCGGCTCTTTCCCACGCAGGGCTGGGGCCACCGGCGCATCCTGAAAGAGCAGGCCGTGCTCGCGCAGGTCACGCAGTTCCTGGCGTAGCGGCCGGCGGTCATGTGCGCGTGAAACGGCGCCCCTAAACTGGGCGCCACACCCATGGCCTTCGCCATGGACGACACACGCACCGACCACACATGGGCAATCGTTCCTGGCTCTATCTCGAGCACAGTCGTCCCGACACCGAAGAAGCATCGGCTGGCGACGCGATCGCCGGCGCGCGGCTCTTTCCCACGCAGGGCTGGGGCCACCGGCGCATCCTGAAAGAGCAGGCCGTGC
>NZ_JBWKYF010000068.1:0-4509 GCF_059423605.1 Variovorax sp. GW460-12-1-14-LB1 | reverse complement strand
CGCACCGACCACACATGGGCAATCGTTCCTGGCTCTATCTCGAGCACAGTCGTCCCGACACCGAAGAAGCATCGGCTGATGAAATCGCCGAAGCCAACAACAACTTCCCCGTGCTCTGGCAGCTGCTGCTGGCCGATGGCGCGGCCGGTGATGCCATCGACCACCAGCGCGTCTTCGGCGATGCAGGCACCGACAACCTCGTCAGCGACGCGCACGCCGCGCTCGCGCGCATCCGGCAGCTGCACGCCTTTGTCGCGCGGCACCCGATGCTGCACACGCTGCCGCAGATCGCACTGCAGTTCGAGGCGCTGGCGCTGCACCTGGCCGAACTGATCGACAACACGCCGGAGGGCAGCGCGCCGCGTTTTTCCGCCAACCTCGACGAGCTGTCCTGGCTGGGCGGCGATGCCGACGGCGAAGGCTTCATCGAACGCAACCGCCGCGAGTGCAATGAACTGTGGGCCGAGGTGCAGCGCTGCATCGACAGCGGCAACCACCCGGGCGTGGACGCGGCACTCGGCATCCAACGTTTCGCCGACTGGGAGGCCTGGGCCTGGCAGTTCGGCTTCGGCAGCCTGTCGCATCCGTACTTCGACGGCTACGAGGCGCCGCGCGACGAGCGCTTTGCCGACTTCGAACCCGAAGAAGACGAGGACGACGAACGCCCCGACTACGACAACCACCTGGGCGAGGACCTCTGGCGCTTCGAGGTCGACGGCCGCTGGGGCGTGATGCGCGTGGTGTACGACGACGACGGGCGCAGCCAGCGCACGACCGTGGTCGAGCCCGCGTGGGACGACATCCGCTACGCCGGCGCCGACGATCCGCGCCTGCTCTGGATCTCGCAAGGCGAGCGCTCCGGCCTGCTGCTCGCCGACGCCGAGGCGCCGCGCGTGCTGCTTGAGCCGCAGCTCGACGAGGTCTGGGCCTTCGAGGGCGACGTTGCCACGGCCCTGGTCGGCGACCACGTCGGCCTGCTGCGCACCGACGGCAGCTGGCTGCTCGCGCCCTCGGTCGACGAGGTCTGGAGCTTTGTCGAAGGCCGGGTGCGTGCCCGCGTGGGCGAGCGCATCGGGTACATCGACCTGCAGGGCCAATGGACGATTTCGCCCCGGTTCGAAGAAGCCGAAGACTTCACGCCTTTCGGCCTCGCGCCCGCGCGCGGCGACGAGGGCGGCTGGGGGCTGGTGGGCGCGGACGGCGACTGGGCCGTGCCGCCAAGTTTTGAAAGCCTCCAGTGGCGCCACGACTGGGAGGGCTTCGACGCCAAGCGCGACGGCAAGAGCGGTCTGCTCGATGCGCAAGGCCGCGTCGTGATCGAGCCGGTGTACGAACAGGTCGACCTGCTCGAGGAATACCCCATCGAGATCCTGACGACCGAAGACACCGATCCGTCGAACGAACGCGGCGCCCCGGCCCGGCCGAAGCGCTTTGCCGTGGAACGCGCCGATGGCCTGTGCGGCCTGATCGATGGGCAGGGCCGCGTGCTCGTGCCCTTCGATTACGGCCGCTTCGAGACCCTGGAACCGCTGACCGGCGAGGAGCGCGGGCACGCCATGGTCCGGCGCGACCTGGTGCGCGTGGCGTCCAAGGGCGGGCGCACGGCGAAGAACGCGCCGTGGCTGCGCGGCATCTACGACGTGGCCGCCGGCCGCGAGCTGGTGCCGTGCCGGCACCGCACGCTCCAGCCGCTGGCCTGGGGCACGCAGGACATCGGCTGGCTGGTTGCCGACCCGGTGCCGCGCAGCGCGAAGGTCGAGAAGGGGCAACTCGCCGTGGGCGTGCTGCGCGCCGATGGCGCCGTGCTGCACCCGCAGGCCTACCCGTGGATCACCGCCGCGTTGTCGGTCGCCGACGGCTGGATGGCCGTCGCGGTCCGCTCGCAGCTGTGCAAGCGCTGGAGCGCGGGTGAGCCGGTGCAGGCCGCGCGCAACGACTCCGGCCTGTACGTCTGGCTGCACGCCGACGGCCGCGAGCAGGCGCACGCCGAGCACATGGCCGCGCGCCATGCCGCCGGCGACCTGCGGGCCGCCTACGAGCTGGCCTGCCATCTGCGCGACGGCGAGGGCATCGAGGCCGACCCGCGCGAAGCCCTGCGCTGGATGGCGCGCGCCGCCGGCGTGCGCGAGCCGGGCGATGCCCCCGCCACCGCGTCACCCGACGGTCTGCCCGTGGCGATGTGCGAGCTCTCGAAGATGCTGCGCTGGGACACGGCGGGCCTCGGCGCCGAACCCGCCCTGGCGCGCGCGTGGCTGCTGCACGCCATCGCCCACGGCGGCGAGGACGACGCCGCCACGCACGCCCATCTCGGCTACATGCTGACGGAAGGCGAGGGGGGCGAGCGCGACCTGGAAGGCGGCATGCGGCACTACGAACGGGCCGCCGAGCAGAACAACACGATGGCGCTCTACAACCTCGGCCTGGCGCACAAGCTCGGCGAACCGGGGGAGCCCGACCTGGCCCGCGCGATCGGCTACTTCCGCCGCGGCCACGAAGCCGGCGACGTCAGCGCCACGATGCAGCTCGGCCGCACGCTGTGCCTGCACGCAGGGGCGTTGGCCGAACAGGGCCAGGGAGAAACGGAAGTGAAGGCCTTGTACGCCGAAGCCCTCTACGCGCTGCAGAAGGTGGCGGAAGACGGCACCCAGCGCCAGCAGGGCTGGGCCTGCTACGAGTTGGGCTGGATGCGCATGCAGGGCCAAGGCACGCCGGAAGACGCGGCAGCCGCAGAGCGCTGGCTGCTCACCGGCGCCGCGCTCGATGACTGCGAAGAGAACCTGGAGAGCCAGCGCGCCTGCGTGGAATCCCTGGCGGCGCAGTTCTACGGCGACCGCGAAAGTCCGCTCTTCGACGAGGACAAGGCCCGCGCGTGGACGCAGCGGCTGGAGGCGCTGCCCGCTGCGGCCCCGGATCAACCGGAGTGAGCCGGTTGATCCGGGCTCTGGCGCTCAGCGCGCCGGAACCGGATCGGGCAGTTCGATCTTGATGTCCAGCACTTCGAGGTTGTCCTGGGTTTCCAGGTGCACCTTGATGTCGTCGGCGTTGATCGACACGTACTTGGAAATCACCGCCACCAGCTCGCGCTGGAGCTCGGGCAGGTAATCGGGGCGCTTCTTGCCGCTGAGGCTGGAGCGCTCGTGAGCGAGGATGATCTGCAGGCGCTCCTTGGCGACGCTCGCAGTCTTCTTCTTCTCACCAAGCAGGAACGAAAGAAACGACATGCCTACTTGCTCCCGAAAATCCGTTTGAAGAAGCCCGGCTTCTCGGCTTCGACGAAGCGCATCGGCTTGTCTTCGCCAAGGAAGCGCGCGACCACGTCGCTGTACGCCTGGGCCACGTCGGTGTCCTTGTCGTGGATGGCGGGCACGCCCTGGTTGGAGGCGTGCAGCACGCTTTCCGACTCGGGGATCACGCCGATCAGCTTGATGCGCAGGATGTCCTGGATGTCTTCCAGCGAAAGCATCTGGCCGCCGGCCACGCGGTTCGGGTTGTAGCGGGTGATCAGCAGGTGCTCCTTGATCGGCTCGCCGCCGTCCTTGGCGCGCTTGGTCTTGCTGCTGAGCATGCCCAGGATGCGGTCCGAGTCGCGCACCGAAGAGACTTCGGGGTTGGTGACGATCAGCGCCTCGTCTGCGAAGTGCATCGCCATCATGGCGCCGGTCTCGATGCCCGCGGGGGAGTCGCAGACGATGTAGTCGAAGTCCATGGCGGCCAGGTCGGTCAGCACCTTCTCCACGCCGTCCTGCGACAGGGCTTCCTTGTCGCGCGTCTGCGAGGCGGCCAGCACGAACAGGTTGTCGCACTGCTTGTCCTTGATGAGCGCCTGGCTCAGGTTGGCCTCGCCCTGGATCACGTTGATGAGGTCATACACCACGCGGCGTTCGCAGCCCATGATCAGGTCGAGATTGCGCAGGCCCACGTCGAAGTCGATCACGGCCGTCTTCTTGCCGGCGAGCGCAAGGCCCGACGCGAAGCTGGCGCTCGTGGTCGTCTTGCCGACGCCGCCCTTGCCCGAGGTCACCACCACAATTTTGGCCATCGCCATTCCTTCTTGTTTCGATTCAGTTGTCGATTGATGCTCAGCGCTGCCGCGTTCCTGGTTTTTCATCAGGGAATCGCGTCGATCGCTATTTTTTTGCCGTCCAGGCGCACCTGGGCGGGCTTGCCCAGCACGGGCTCGGGCAGCGGCACTTCGTTCGTGCGGTAGATGCCCGCAATGGCCACCAGCTGCGCTTCCATGCAGGTCGAGAAGATCCGCGCCTCGGTGTTCCCGCGCGCGCCGGCAATGGCCTTGCCGCGCAGCGGCGCGTACACATGCACGTTGCCGTCGGCGATGACTTCGGCGCCGAAGCTCACGATGGCCGTCACCACCACGTCGCCGCCACGCGCGTAGATCTGCTGGCCCGAACGCAGCGGCTTGTCGATCAGCAGCGTGCCGTTGGCCGGCACCGGCAGCTCGCGCACGATCTGCGGGGCCTCGGAGGCCGCAGGCGCCTCGGCGGGCGGGGC
>NZ_JBWKYF010000067.1:0-38074 GCF_059423605.1 Variovorax sp. GW460-12-1-14-LB1 | reverse complement strand
GGGCAGGTTCATGGCAACACTCCTGGCGAAAGCTGGGCGGGGCGGGCGGATCAGAGGGAATACTCGGTGAAGCGGTGCGCCTTGAAGGGCGCCGGCGCGATGCGCATCTTTCGTGCCGCCGGGTCCATGACGATGGTGGCCACGGTGGCCGACGAGGCACCGCCGGGGCCGGCGCTCGGGCTGCGGCACACGGCGCGCGGCGCGCCGAAGCGGTCCTGCAGCGCGTCGAGCACGTCCTGCTCGGTGAGCAAACCTGCAGCGCGCCTGTTGTGCAGCGCCTCGGTCACGCGGCGGTCGCGGTAGAGCGAATCGGGCGTGGTCTCCAGGCTGCGGTCGACCACGCGCGCCAGCGCCGCCGGGGTCTTGAAGTGGTTGGCGTGCACCAGGATGCCGCCTTCGGGCTGCTGCCAGAACACCTGCTCGGGGCAGGTCTCCAGGCTCACGGCCTCGCCCTCGGCGTGCGTGATGATCATGTTGTTGGAGATCGAGCGCGCGCTGCGGCACACCACGCCCAGCGCGTTGGCGTACAGCGTCGACTGCAGGATGCCGCGGCGGATCAGCGCCAGCGGCACGCCCTGCTGCTTGCCGTCGTTGTCGGCCTTGATGAAGTTGCCGGTGACGGCGATGCCCGCGCTGTTGAGCCCCGCGCGTGCCAGCGTGCCGGCCTCGGCGAAGGTGAGCATGGCCGGGCCTTCGTCCGGCTGGATGCGCAGCACCACGCCGAGTTCGAGGCTTTCGACGCGCCAGTCCCAGTTCTGCGCATGGATGAGCTTGCCGTCGCGCGCGGCCGAGGGCATGACGACCACGCCGGTGCAGCCGTCGGGCGGTTCGGTGGCTTCGAGCTGCTGGAAGGCGTAGAGCATTTCGCTGCGCGCGTTGAGCGCCACGATGTCCTCGGCCGGCACGCCCGCGCCTTCACCCACGCCCTCGATCTCGCGCAGCATGCCGGCGTCGAAGGCCTCGACCATCGGCATGAAGCGGCGTGCCAGCGCGCGCGTGCGCTCCCAGCTCAGGCCCACGCGCTCGAAGGCGGCGCGGTAGGTGCGCAGGCTCAGGTCGATGCGGTCGCCCGCGGCGCGGCCGTACTGGCGCCCGCGCTGCTGCGCGTCGCCTTCGATGTCGTACAGGGGGAATGATTCGATGTCCATGGTGTGTCTTGTCTCCGGGGCTTGTCTTGTGTGTGCGATGCGGCCTGAGGTGCTCAGGCTGCCGTGTCGGTGGCTTGTGCGGTCTGCGCGATGGCGGCGCGCAGGCTGTCGATGATCTGGTCGATGTGCCGGCGCTCCAGCGTGAACGGCGGCGACAGCGCGATGGTGTCGCCCACCGAGCGCACCAGCACGCCGCTTTCGTCCAGGCAATGTTGCGCCACCGCCTGCGCATGCGTGCCGGGGCCCGAGGCCCAGCCTTGCAGCTCGATGCCGGCCAGCAGGCCGACGTTGCGCACGTCGATCACGCCCGGCAGGCCGCGCAGGCTGTGCAGGCCGTCTTCGAAATAGGGCGACAGCTCGGCGGCGCGGGCGATCAGGCCGTCTTCGGTGTAGGCGTCGAGCGTGGCCATGGCGGCGGCGCAGGCCAGCGGATGGCCCGAGTAGGTGTAGCCGTGCGAGAGCTCGACCGCGCTCACGCTGCCGTGCATGAAGGCGTCGTGCACCGCGCCGCGCATGAGCACCGCGCCCATGGGCACGGCGCCGTTGGTCAGGCCCTTGGCGGTGGTGATGAGGTCGGGCGTCACGCCGAACAGGTCGGACGCGAAGTTGCTGCCCACGCGCCCGAAGCCGGTGATGACCTCGTCGAAGATCAGCAGGATGCCGTGCCTGTCGCAAATTTCGCGCAGGCGCTTCAGGTAGCCGCGCGGCGGCGGCAGCACGCCCGTGGAGCCGGCCACGGGCTCGACGATCACGGCGGCGATGGTCGAGGCGTCGTGCAATGAAACCAGCGCCTCGAGCGCGTCGGCCTTGTCGATGCCGTGCGGCGGCTCGCCGCGCGAGAAGGCGTTGCGCGCCAGGTCGAGCGTGTGCGGCAGGTGGTCCACGCCGTTGAGCAGCGGCCCGAAGGTGCTGCGCTGGCGCCCGATGCCGCCCACCGAGATGCCGCCGAAGCCCACGCCGTGGTACGAGCGCTCGCGCCCGATGAGCCGGTAGCGGCCCGCGTCGCCGCGCGCCCGGTGGTAGGCCACGGCGATCTTCAGCGCGGTGTCGACCGACTCCGAGCCCGAGTTGGTGAAGAACACGTGGTCCATGCCGGCCGGCGCCATCTGCGTGAGGCGCTGCGCCAGCGTGAAGGCGGCGGGGTGGCCGATCTGGAAGTTGGAGGCGTAGTCGAGCACGTCGATCTGCGCCTTCATCGCCGCGCTGACCCGCGGGTTGCGGTGCCCGGCGTTCACGCACCACAGGCCGGCGATGGCGTCGAGCACGCGGCGGCCATCGGCCAGGTCGTAGTGCAGGCCCTCGCTGCCGACGATGAGGCGCGGCGCTTGCTTGAACTTGCGGTTGGGCGTGAAGGGCATCCAGAACGCGTCGAGCGAACCGGGTGGCGTTGTCAGGGTATCGGCGGAAGCCACGGTTTTTTCTCCTTGGGAAACGACCCGTCGTCCGGGTCGGCGTGGGGCCGATCTTGAAATCCAAATTGTATTTTTGGCGTGAGATGTACATGGTTTTTTAGGGCCAAAAATACAAAGAACCCGCGATGATCGGCACCCAGCCCGTGTTTCCGGAGACCCATGGATGGCCCCGCAGCAGCAGATGCAGACGCAGATGGACAACAAGTCGGTCCCGCCGCTCACCCAGCGCGTGAGCCGCTACATCCTCGACCAGGCCCTGGCCGGCGGCTACGAGAACGGCCGCCACATGACCGAGACCGACCTCGCGGGCCGGCTTGGCATTTCGCGCACGCCGGTGCGCGCCGCGCTGCGCCTCTTGCATGAGCGTGCGCTGCTGGCGCACGTGCCCAACCGCGGCTACACGCTGGTGGCCGACCGCGAGGCGCTCGACCGCGCACGCCGCGAGATGCCGGAAGACGAGGAGAAGACGCTCTATTACCGCGTGCTGCGCGACCGCCTCGCGGGCAAGCTGCCGACGCGCGTCAACGAACTCGAACTGGCCCAGACCTACGGCGTGCCGCGCCCGCTGCTGCGCAACGTGATGACCACGCTGCTGCAGGACGGCGTGCTGCGCGGTCGCCACTACCAGCGCTGGGAGTTCACCGAAACCCTCGACTCGGTCGAGAGCGAGCGCGAGAGTTACCGCTTTCGCCTGGTGGTGGAATGCGCGGCGCTGCGTGAGCCGGGCTTCAAGGTCGAGCACGAGCGGCTGCTCGCTTGCCGCGAACAGCAGCAGACCTTGCTGACGCATGCCTCGCGCCATTCGTGGATGGAGTTCTTCGAGGCCAACGCGCAGTTCCACGAGCTGCTGGCCAGCGCCTCGGGCAACCGCTTCATCCTCGATGCGGTGAAGCAGCAGAACCGGCTGCGCCGCATCTCCGACTTGTCGGACTACCCGCTCGTGAACATCGACCTGCTGCGCAAGTCGTGCCGCGAGCACCTGCAGATCCTCGATGCGGTCGAGGAGAACAAGCTCGAAGTCGCCGCCAAGCACATGCACGCCCACCTGAGCCGTGCCAGCGACATCCTGGAGCGCCGCGTGATGGGCGACCTGGATGCGCTCGGCGACTGAGCCACGACACCGCTATGACCACCCCAGAAACGACGGCCCCCGATGCCGCGCTGGCCGACGGCTGGCGCGATGGTTTTCCCACGGCGGGCACCGCGGTGCAGCGCCCGCGCGAACGCCCGATCTTCCAGGCGCCCGAGAACCGCTGGGCCTTCTCGCACTTGCGCGAGCTGCAGCCGACGCGCAACGTGTCGCGCGGCACCGGCCCGGTGTCGGTGCTGCCGCGCGCCGAGCGGCCAGAGCTCGACACGCTGGCCTTCACCTTGCCCGCCGACGGCTCGCGCACCGACTGGCACAGCGCGCTCACAACGATCTGCGCCGACGGCGCGGTGGTGCTGCACCGCGGGCGCATCGTGTACGAGCGCTACTTCGGCGCGCTCGACGAACACGGGCAGCACATGGCGATGTCGGTCACCAAGTCGGTCGTCGGGACGGTCGGCGCGATGCTCGCGGCCGAGGGCGCGCTCGACGAACACGCGCAGGTGCGGCACTACATCCCCGAGCTGGCGACGAGCGCCTTCGGCCACGCCGCCGTGCGCCAGGTGATGGACATGACGACGGGCATCGACTACTCAGAGGACTACACCGACCCCGAGGCCGGCGTGTGGAAGCACGCGCGCGCGGGCCAGCTGCTGCCGCGCCCCGTGGGCTACGCGGGCGCCGAGGGCTACCGCCAATTCCTGCAGACCGTGCAGGGGCAGGGCACGCACGGCGAGGCCTTTGCCTACCGCACCGTCAACACCGACGTGCTGGGCTGGCTCATCAGCCGCGTGGCCGGCCAGCCGCTGGCGCGGGTGCTGGGCGAGCGCATCTGGTCGCGCCTGGGCGCCGAGCAGGACGCGGCCTTTGCCGTGGACGGGCAGGGCGCCGAGTTCGCGGGCGGCGGCCTGTGCACCGGCCTGCGCGACCTGGCGCGGCTGGGCGAAATGATGCGGCTGGGCGGCGCGTTCAACGGCATGCAGATCGTGCCCGAGGCCGTGGTGGCCGACATCCGCCACTGCGCCGATCCGGCGCGCTTTGCGCTCGCGGGCTACACGCGGCTGGCCGGCTGGAGCTACAGAAACATGTGGTGGGTGGCGCACGACGCGCGCCGTACCTTCACCGCGCAAGGCATCCACGGCCAGGCGCTGCATATCGATCCCGAGGCCGAGATGGTGGTGGCACGTTTTGCCTCGCACCCGCTGGCCGCCAACGCGCACCTGCCGACCTCGATGCACGCCTTTCGCGCGCTGGCCGAGCACCTGATGCGCGGCTGATTTCCGTCTCTTCTCTTTCTATTTTTTCTTCTTCATGCTCACCCAAGTCACGACCAACGCGAGCCTGCAGGCCCGCAAGAACGCCGCCTGCGCGCAGGGCATCGGCACGCTCACGCCGCACTTCACCGCCCGCGCCGACAACGCCGAGCTGTGGGACGTGGAAGGCCGGCGCTTTGTCGACTTTGCCAGCGGCATCGCCACGCTCGCCACCGGCCACCGCCACCCGCGCATCGTGGCGGCCGTGCGTGCGCAGCTCGACGACTTTCATCACACCTGTTTCCACGTCACGCCCTACGAGGAATACGTGGCGCTGTGCGAGCAGTTGAACCGCGTGGTGCCCGGCCCCAGCGCGAAGAAGAGCGCGCTCTTCACGACCGGCGCCGAGGCCATCGAGAACGCGATGAAGGTGGCGCGCGCCGCCACCGGCCGCAGCGGCGTGGTGGCGTTCTCGGGCGCGTTCCACGGCCGCACCTTCATGGGCATGGCGCTCACCGGCAAGGTCGCGCCGTACAAGGCGGGCTTCGGCCCGATGCCGGGTGACGTGTGGCACGTGCCGTTTCCGGCCGCGCCGCTGGGCGTGACGGTGGACGACAGCATCGCGGCGCTCGACCGGCTGTTCAAGACCGACGTCGATCCGCAGCGCGTGGCCGCGATCGTCATCGAGCTGGTGCAGGGCGAGGGCGGCTTCTACGTGGCGCCGCCCGCACTCATGGAGCACCTGCGTGCAGAGTGCGACCGCCACGGCATCCTGCTGGTCGTCGACGAAATCCAGACCGGCTTCGGGCGCACCGGCAAGCTGTTCGCGCTGGAGCACTACGGCATCGAGGCCGACCTGGTCACGACCGCCAAGAGCCTGGCCGGCGGCTTTCCGCTGTCGGCGCTCACGGGACGCGCTGAACTCATGGACGCCACGCGCGTCGGCAGCCTCGGCGGCACCTACGCGGGCAACCCGCTGGCGGTGGCCGCGGCGCTGGAGACGATGCGCGTGATCGAGGACGAAGGGCTGGTCGCACGCGCCCGCATGCTCGGCGAGCGGCTAACTGCCAGCCTCGCGGCACTGCGCACCGAGGTGCCGCGCATCTGCGACGTGCGCGGCCTGGGCGCGATGGTGGCGGTGGAGTTTCGCGATCCGCACAGCGGCGAGCCCGATGCCGAGTTCACGAAGCGCGTGCATGCGGCCGGGCTCGAGCGCGGTCTGCTGCTGCTGACCTGCGGCGTGCACGGCAACGTGGTGCGCTTCCTGTTTCCGCTCACCATTCCCGAAGCGGTTTTTGAAGAAGGGCTGGGGCTGCTGGCCGAATCGATTCGCGCGGCCAACGTCTGAACGACTAACGGCGCGGCGCAATGCCGAGCGTGCGGCAGAAGTCGTAGAAGTCTTCGAGCTGCAGCGACTTGTCGAACACCGCATCGACGCCCGCCGACAGCGCGCCTTCACGCACCTCGGAGGTCGCGTGGTTCATGAACACCACGGTGCGCTGCGCGGGCGACTTGCGTTCCCTCAGGTGGTTGGCCACGGTCAGACCGTTGCCTTGCGCGAGGAACACGTCGATCACGGCGGCGTCCCAGGCGTCAGGGTTCGCGTCGAGCCAGTCGATGGCTTCGTCGCTGCTGCTGGCGGTGGCGACGACTTCGCATCCGGAGAATTCCCTCAGTCCATCGGTCAGGGTGGTGGCGATCAGGGGGTTGTCTTCTATGAGGTAGATGCGGGTCATCGGTGCGTAGCCTGGAAATGAAATGCGTCGGCTCGTCTGCGCTTGTGGCGCGGGTTTGCCGGGCCGGTCCATTGTCACGAGGCGAAGGCGGGACGGAGTCGGACAACGCCGCCACATGGCGTCCCCCGCGCACGCGAAAGCGCTGTTTGTGCATTGCATCACTGGCGTACAAGACGCGGGCGCGGGGCGTACCTATCGTGCGGGGCTTCTTTGACTCCGTCACGACAGGTTGTTCGATGTCGCGTTCTTCATCTTCCTTCGCTCCACCTTTCACCGCTTCGGGCCGCAGCGCGCTCGTGCAGGCGCCGCCGTGGCACTACGCCGGGTGGCTGGTCAACGTGGGCTTCTCGTTCGATGCCGCACGCGGCGCGGCGCTGGTGCCGCCAGAGGTCGGCGTGGCCACGGGCCATGGCTGCGTGCATTTCGCCGACTGGCAATCGTGCGGCGACGACGGGCGCGAAATGCTCGACCCCGTGTACGCGCAGTACCGCGAGACCATCGTGGTGCTCGAGATCGAGCCGGCGCGCGGCGACACCTCGCGCCGCTGCTTCTACTGCCCGCTCATCTACGTCGACCAGGACATCTCGATGCTGCGCGGCTGGCTGCAGGGCTGGCCCAAGAAGATCGGCCAGACCTGGCTCACGCGCAGCCTGCCGCTGATCCATCCGGCTGCGGCGCCGATGGCGGCCGGCAGCCGGCTCGGCGCGAGCCTCAGCGTGAAGGAGCGGCGGCTGGTGGATGCCACGGTCACGCTGTCGGGCGAGGCGAGCGGGCCGCTCGGCTTCCTGGCCGCGCCCACCATCGGCGCCATCGGCTGGCCCGACCTGACGCAGCCGGGCAGCGCGGCGGTGCCGCGTTACCTGCGGGCCGACATCATCGACCGCGTCGAAACGGGCTGGGTGCGGGGCGAGGCCACGCTGCGCTTTCACGAGCATCCGGTGGAGGAGCTCGCGCTGCTCGGCCCCGTGCAGGCGACGCAGGCCAGCGCGGGCTGGATGGGCCTCACGGTGCGCGGCGCGATCGCGGTGTGAGGAGGGCGCTGCCTCCTGCGGGTAGCTGCGCTACCCTCGGCGGGCCATGACGCTTCCCGCCCCGACGACCTCGCACGTGATCGGCCTGCCGCTGGCCGACGGCACGCCGGTCGAGGTGATGTTCGCGGGCGATCCCAAGGCGCACTTCACACTGCACTGGCATGCCGAGTGGAGCGTGGGCGCGATCGCCGAAGGCCGCTGCGAGTTCGTCTGCGCCGGCGCGCCCCGCACCGCGCAGGCCGGCGAGCTGGTGCTGATGCCGCCGTTCGCACTGCACACCGCCGGCGTGAGCGCGCAGGGCTTTCGCATGGTGATGCTGTACGTGCCGCACGCCTGGGTGGCGGCGCGAATGGGGTGGCCAATTGGTCGGCGCGGGTCGCTGCGGCAGGAGGTCTGGCGCGACGAGGCGAGCGTCGATGCGCTCGCGCAAGCGGCATCGGCGAAGGACGGTGCGCGCATCGGCGCGCTGCTCGACGGCATCTTCCGCACGCAGACGACCGAGCCGCTCGTGGCGGTCGCGCGGGCCGCGGGCGATGCGCGCGTCGAGGCCGTGTGCGACCTGCTCGCGACCGAGGACGCCTGCCGCATCGAACCCACGTCGCTCGCCGAACGGCTCGGCGTGTCGCGCGAGCACTTCCATCGCCTGTTCCGCGCGGCGGTCGGCATGGCGCCGGCGCAGTACGCACGGCTGGCGCGCATCGCCCGCGCCAAGGTGCTGCTGCGCGAAGGCCATGCGCCCGCCGAGGTGGCCGCGCAATGCGGCTTTGCCGACCAGGCGCATTTCTCGCGCTGGTTCCGCCGCTGCTTCGGCGTGACGCCGGGGAACTACCGGGCAGGCGGCTCGCCAAAAACCGTCGCGTGAGAAACTACGCCCCCGAGCGAGCGTCCCGCGTATGAACGACAAGTCCTTGAATCTGAAAGAAAAAATCATCTCCGTCGCGCCCATGATGGATTGGACCGACAGGCATTGCCGCGTCTTCCACCGCCTCATGACGCGCCACGCATTGCTCTACACGGAGATGGTGACCACCGGCGCGCTGATCCACGGCGACGTGCCGCGCCACCTGCGCTTTCATGAAGAAGAACACCCTGTCGCGTTGCAGCTCGGCGGCAGCGAGCCGCATGACCTAGCGCACTGCGCCAAGCTCGGCGAAGAGTGGGGCTACGACGAGATCAACCTGAACTGCGGCTGCCCGAGCGAGCGCGTGCAGCGCGGCGCGTTCGGGGCCTGCCTCATGAACGAGCCGCAGCTGGTGGCCGATTGCGTGAAGGCGATGGTCGACGTGGTCGATGTGCCGGTCACGGTGAAGCACCGCATCGGCATCGACAAGATCGAGAGCTACGAGTTCGTGCGCGACTTCGTCGGCGCGGTGAGCGAGGCCGGTTGCGGCACCTTCATCGTGCATGCGCGCAACGCCTGGCTGCAGGGCCTGAGCCCGAAGCAGAACCGCGAGATTCCGCCGCTTCGCTACGCGCTGGTGCACCGCCTGAAGCACGACTTTCCGGCGCTGCAGTTTTCGATCAACGGCGGCATCGCCACCAACGCGCAGGTGCACGAGCACCTGCGGCTGCTCGACGGCGCCATGATCGGCCGCGAGGCGTACCACAACCCCTGGTGGCTGGCCGAATGGGACGCCGAGTTCTACGGCGACACCCCGCAGACGCTCACGCGCGAGGACATCGAGGCGCAGATGTGCGACTACATGGTCCGCGAGGCGGCCGAACACGGCACCAACTGGTGGTCGATCGCGCGCCACATGCTGGGCCTGCGCAACGGCCTGCCCGGCGCGCGCCGCTGGCGCCAGGTCTGGAGCGACCACCGCCTGAAGACCCGCCCGCCGCACGAAGTGATGGCGCTGGCGCACGAACCTGCCGCCCAGGCCGCCTGAATTTCGGCCTTGCCGCCCCGACTTTGTAGACAGTCAACACAATTGAGCGAAGTTGACGCTCGATGGAACACAGTTTCATGACAATGCAACAACAAGTGTGAGCGAAGCACCTGTTTTTGCTCAAGAATAAGGCGGTCAGGGAAACAAGAAAAAGGTTCTGTCTTATGAGTGAAGCTGCAGGCAGCAAGGAAGAAGTCAGTGCGCTTGCCAGGGGGTTGTCGCTGCTGAAGGTCATCGGGATGGCGGCAGCGCCCGTCGGAAACCGGGAATTGGCCGACACCACCGGCATTCCGAAGGCCACGGTGTCGCGCCTCACGGCGACGTTGGTGGGGGCGGGGTATCTGCGGCAGTCGCAAGACAGCGAGCGTTTCAGCCTGGGGCCGGTGTTGCTCGACATGAGCAGCCGCTACCTGCGCAATTTCGACCTGAGGGCGCTGGCGCGTCCCCATCTGAGCAACCTGGCCGAACTGTCGGGCGCCAGCATCCACATGGCGGTGCGCGACGACCTGGACATGCTGGTCATCGATTCGCTGCGCCCGCGCTCGGCGCTCATCAGCTCCCGCATCGACGTCGGCTCGCGCATGTCCATCGCCACCTCGGCCTCCGGCCGCGCCTACATCGGCGCCTTGCCCGGGCCCGAGCAGTCGGCATTGCTGGAGCAGATCCGCCTCGAAACCGGTGAGAACTGGCACGCCATCGAGCCGCGCCTCATGGCCAGCCTCGAAGAGCACGCCCGCCTGGGCTACTGCACCTCCTTCGGCGAATGGAACCCCCAGATCCACGCCCTGGGCTTCGCGCTCGAAGGCCCGCGCGGCGAACGCTACGGCGTGAGCTGCGGCGGCCCCGCCTACCTGCTGCCGAGGGAAGCCATGCTCAGCCGTGTCGCTCCGCGCATGCTGGAAATTGCCCAGCGCATCGCGACAGAGGCCGGCACCCTCACGCTAGGCTGAAAAAGCGAATAGACCGCGCCCGAAGGGCGCCGGTCACCTTCGTGGGACGCCGCGGAACCGGCTCTGCCGGGCCGCAGGCGTCGCCCCCGGAAGGGGGTTGGCGAAGCGACACGAAGTGCGCGAAGCCTGGGGGTGAACCTAGACCGCGGCTTCGAGGCCGTTGAGGAAGTGCTCGCGCATGCGCGCCATGGCCGTGGCGGCGTCGCGCGCCTCGATGGCCGCCATCACCGCGCGGTGCTCCGCCAGCGACTCGCCAATGCGCCCCGCCTTCAGCAGCGAGTTGTGGCGATTCAACTTCATCACCTTGCGAAGGTCGGCCACCATCTGGTCGCGCCACTTGTTGTTGGCAATGGCCAGCAGGCTCATGTGGAAGCGCTCGTTCACCGCAAAGAAGTGCTCGCGGTCTTCCTTGCCCGGGGCGGCGGCGGCTTCCAGCTCGGCGTGCAGCGCCTTCAGTTCGGCGCGCTGGGCGTCGGTGGCGCGCTCGGCCACCACGCCGGCGGCGTCGCTCTCCAGCAGCGAGAGCAGGTGGTACACATCGGCCAAATCTTGTTCCGACACCTCGGTGACGTACGCGCCGCGCCGCACCTTCATCGTCACCAGCCCTTCGGCGGCCAGCACCTTCAGCGCCTCGCGCAGGGGCGTGCGGCTGATGCCGTATTCCTCGGCCAGCTTGAGTTCGTCGATCCAGCTGCCGGGCTCCAGCTCGCGGCGGAAGATCCGTTGGCGCAGGAGCTCGGCCACCTCTTCATAGAGGGCGCGGGGGGTCAGGGTGACGGCGGACATGGGCTGCACTGTACTTCAAAAAATGCGTTTGAATTAATAATTACGGATGGGTTAGACTTGTGAACGGCTTGCAAATCCGTGCAAGCGACCTTGCGAATCCCGTCAGACCACCGCCTGGAGCGGCGCCTTCCATGAGCAGCAGCACACCCGAACCCACCTACAAGCCGGCCGATCTCGACGCCTGGGCCAAGTCCGCCGCCAAGTCGGCGCCCGGCGGCGACGTGAATGCGCTGAACTGGATCACGCCCGACGGCATCAGCGTGAAGCCGCTGTACACCGCGACCGACCTGCAAGGCCTGAAGTACACCGACACGCTGCCCGGCTTCGAGCCCTACCTGCGCGGCCCGCAAGCCACCATGTACGCGGTGCGCCCCTGGACCATCCGCCAGTACGCCGGCTTCTCCACCGCCGAAGAATCGAACGCGTTCTATCGCAAGGCCCTGGCCGCCGGCGGGCAGGGCGTGAGCGTGGCCTTCGACCTGGCCACCCACCGCGGCTACGACAGCGACCATCCGCGCGTGACCGGCGACGTCGGCAAGGCCGGCGTGGCGATCGACTCGGTCGAGGACATGAAGATCCTGTTCGACCAGATCCCGCTCGACAAGGTGAGCGTGTCCATGACGATGAACGGCGCCGTGCTGCCGGTGCTCGCGGGCTACGTGGTCGCGGCGGAAGAGCAGGGCGTGGCGCAAGACCAGCTGAGCGGAACCATCCAGAACGACATCCTCAAGGAGTTCATGGTCCGCAACACGTACATCTTTCCGCCGGCGCCGAGCATGCGGATCATTGGCGACATCATCGAGTACACGGCGCAGAAGATGCCGAAGTTCAACTCGATCTCGATCAGCGGCTACCACATGCAGGAAGCCGGCGCCAACCAGGCGCTGGAGCTCGCCTTCACGCTGGCCGACGGCAAGGAATACGTGAAGACCGCGCTGGCCAAGGGCCTCGACGTCGACGGCTTTGCCGGCCGCCTGAGCTTCTTCTGGGCCATCGGCATGAACTTCTATCTGGAAGTGGCCAAGATGCGCGCGGCGCGCCTCCTGTGGTGCCGCATCATGAAGGAGTTCAACCCCAAGAACCCCAAGAGCCTGATGCTGCGCACGCACTGCCAGACGTCTGGCTGGTCGCTCACCGAGCAGGACCCGTACAACAACGTGGTGCGCACCACCATCGAGGCGATGGCCGCGGTGTTCGGCGGCACGCAGTCGCTGCACACCAACGCGCTCGACGAAGCCATTGCGCTGCCCACCGAGTTCAGCGCGCGCATCGCGCGCAACACGCAGCTCATCATCCAGGAAGAGACGCACATCACGAACGTGATCGATCCCTGGGCCGGCAGCTACATGATGGAGAAGCTCACGCAGGACATGGCCGACGCCGCCTGGACCATCATCGAAGAGGTCGAGGCGATGGGCGGCATGACCAAGGCCGTGGACAGCGGCTGGGCCAAGCTCAAGATCGAGGCCGCCGCCGCCGAGAAGCAGGCGCGCATCGACTCGGGCAAGGACGTGATCGTCGGCGTCAACAAGTACAAGCTCAAGAACGAAGACGCGATCGACAGCCTGTCGATCGACAACGTCAAGGTGCGCGAGCAGCAGGTGGCGCGCCTGCAGAGCATCCGCGCCTCGCGCGACAACGCCAAGGTGCAGGCCGCGCTGGACGCGCTCACCGAAGCCGCCGAAAGCAACACCGGCAACCTGCTGGCGCTGAGCATCGACGCGGTGCGTGCGCGTGCCACCGTCGGCGAGATTTCCGACGCCCTCGAAAAATCCTTCGGCCGCCATCGCGCCGACACGCAGAAGGTGACCGGTGTGTACGCTGCCGCCTATGACTCGGCCGAAGGCTGGGAAAACCTCAAGACCGAGATCAACGCGTTCGCCGAGGCGCAGGGCCGCCGCCCGCGCGTGATGATTTCCAAGCTGGGACAGGACGGGCACGACCGCGGCGCAAAGGTCGTCGCCACCGCGTTCGCCGACCTGGGCTTCGACGTCGACATGGGCCCGCTGTTCCAGACGCCCGAAGAGTGCGCGCGCCAGGCCATCGAGAACGACGTGCATGCCGTGGGCGTGAGCACGCTCGCCGCCGGCCATAAGACCCTCGTGCCGGCCATCATCGAAGAACTGCGCAAGCAGGGCGCGGACGACATCATCGTCTTCGTCGGCGGCGTGATTCCGCGCCAGGACTACGACTTCCTGTACGAAGCCGGCGTCAAGGGCATCTACGGCCCGGGCACGCCCATCCCGGCCAGCGCCAAGGACGTGCTGGAGCAGATCCGCGCGGCCGTCGCAGTCTGAGACGAAGCGACGTGGGCGATCTCTTGTCGCGGCTGTCGCTGCAGCCCGTGGATTCCAGCGATTTCGAAGACATGCTGGCCGTGCGCATCGATGCGATGCGTCCGAGCCTGGAGCGGGTCGGCCGTTTCGACCTCACGCGCTCGCGCGAGCGCCTGTCGGCCGGTTTCGTGGTGCCGTACATGCACCACATCGTGCTCGACGGTGAGCAGCGCCTGGGCTTCATCACGCTCAAGCCCGAGGACGCGGATGCGCTGCGCCTCGATCACCTGTACCTGCGCACCGGCTTCCAGGGGCGCGGCATCGGCGAATGGGCGCTGCGCTGGGCCAAGGCGCAGGCGCGCGAACAGAAGCTGGACATCAAGCTCACCGCGCTCGTGCAGAGCGACGCCAACCGCTTCTACCAGCGGCACGGCTTCGTGCTCGAAGGCGAGGAGGGCGTCGACCTGCACTACCGCTGGCGCGTGGCGTCGGAGGCCGCGTGCTGAGCACCGTCGGCGCGCTCGAACGCGCGCTGGCCGATGCGCCGGGCATGGCGCAGCGGCGTGCCATCGCCAAGGCGATCACGCTGCTCGAATCGACGCGCGCCGACCACCGCGCGCAGGCGGACGAACTGCTCACGGCGCTGCTGCCGCGCACCGGCCAGTCGTTCCGCCTGGGCATCTCGGGCGTGCCCGGCGTGGGCAAGTCGACCTTCATTGAAACGCTGGGCCTGCTGCTGATCGGCAAGGGCCACCGCGTGGCCGTGCTCACGATCGACCCGTCGTCCACCGTCTCGGGCGGCTCCATCCTGGGCGACAAGACGCGCATGGAGCGCCTGTCGGTGCACGAGCGCGCCTACATCCGGCCCAGCCCGTCCAGCGGCACGCTCGGCGGCGTGGCCGAGAAGACGCGCGAGGCCATGCTGGTCTGCGAGGCCGCGGGCTACGACATCGTGATCGTCGAGACCGTGGGCGTGGGCCAGAGCGAAACGGCCGTGGCCGGCATGACCGACATGTTCGTGCTGCTGCAGCTGCCCAACGCGGGCGACGACCTGCAGGCGATCAAGAAGGGCGTGATGGAACTGGCCGACCTGGTCGCCATCAACAAGGCCGACATCGACCGCGACGCCGCCACGCGCGCGCAGGCGCAGATCACCTCGGCGCTGCGCCTGTTCGGCCACCAGGGCAACCCCGACCACGCGCACGCCGTGCACGACGCCCACAGCGGCGTGGAGCGCCGCTTCTGGCTGCCCAAGGTGCTGCAGCTGAGCGCGCTCGCCGGCACCGGCGTCGACGCCTTCTGGGACGCCGTGCTCGAATTCAAGGCGCTGCAGACCGCCAACGGCAAGCTCGCGAAGCGCCGCGAAAAGCAGGCCACCGCGTGGATGTGGGAACGCATCGACGCCGGGCTCAAGCAGGCATTCCGCCAGCACGCGCAGGTGCGCGAGCTGCTGCCGCAACTCACGCAGCAGGTGGCCCAGGGCAGCCTGCCGGCCTCGACGGCGGCGCGCCAGCTGCTCGCCGCGGCCGCCATCACCGCCCGGGTGTGACATCCCGGCCCCCCAAGACTCTCCCAGCAATCCAGAACCACAGCTTCGGAAGCACACCATGCAAGAACTGATCGAACAACTCGAAAAGAAGCGCGCCCAGGCGCGACTCGGCGGCGGGCAGAAGCGCATCGACGCGCAGCACGCCAAGGGCAAGCTCACGGCGCGCGAGCGCATCGAGCTGCTGCTCGACGACGGCACGTTTGAAGAGTGGGACATGTTCGTCGAGCACCGCTCGGTCGACTTCGGCATGGCCGAGCAGAAGATCCCCGGCGACGGCGTGGTCACGGGCTACGGCATGATCAACGGCCGCCTCGTGTTCGTGTTCAGCCAGGACTTCACCGTCTTCGGCGGCGCGCTCAGCGAAGCTCACGCCGAGAAGATCTGCAAGGTGATGGACCAGGCCATGAAGGTCGGCGCACCGGTCATCGGCCTGAACGATTCGGGCGGCGCGCGCATCCAGGAAGGCGTGGCGTCGCTGGGCGGCTATGCCGACGTGTTCCAGCGCAACGTGATGGCCTCGGGCGTGGTGCCGCAGATCAGCATGATCATGGGCCCGTGCGCGGGCGGCGCCGTGTACTCGCCCGCCATGACCGACTTCATCTTCATGGTGAAGGACAGCAGCTACATGTTCGTCACCGGCCCCGAGGTGGTGAAGACCGTGACGCACGAGAGCGTGACGGCCGAAGAGCTCGGCGGTGCCATCACCCACACCACGCGCAGCGGCGTGGCCGACATGGCGTTCGAGAACGACGTCGAGGCGCTGATGATGCTGCGCCGCCTGTACAACTACCTGCCGCTGAACAACCGCGAGAAGCCGCCGGTGCGCCTGGGCAACGACGGCCAGGGCGACCCGGCCGACCGCCCCGACTACTCGCTGGACACGCTGGTGCCCGACAACCCGAACAAGCCCTACGACATCAAGGAACTGATCCTGAAGGTGGTGGACGACGGCGACTTCTTCGAGCTGCAGCCCGACTACGCGAAGAACATCGTGATCGGTTTCGCGCGCATGGAAGGCCAGACGGTCGGCATCGTGGCCAACCAGCCGCTGGTGCTGGCGGGTTGCCTGGACATCAAGAGCAGCATCAAGGCCGCGCGCTTCGTGCGCTTTTGCGATGCCTTCAACATTCCCGTCATCACCTTCGTCGACGTGCCCGGCTTCATGCCCGGCACCGGCCAGGAGTACGGCGGCATCATCAAGCACGGCGCCAAGCTGCTGTACGCGTACGCCGAGTGCACGGTGCCCAAGATCACCGTCATCACGCGCAAGGCCTACGGCGGCGCGTACGACGTGATGGCCTCCAAGCACCTGCGCGGCGACGTCAACCTGGCCTGGCCGCGCGCCGAGATCGCGGTGATGGGCGCCAAGGGCGCGGTGGAGATCATCTTCCGCGAAGACAAGAACGACCCCGAGAAGCTCGCCGCCCGCGAGGCCGAATACAAGGCCCGCTTCGCCAACCCGTACGTGGCCGGCGCGCGCGGCTACATCGACGACGTGATCCTGCCGCACGAGACGCGCAAGCGCATCTGCCGCTCGCTCGTGATGCTGCGCGAGAAGAAGCTCGAGAACCCGTGGCGCAAGCACGGAAACATTCCGCTCTGAGCCGCACGGAGAAAGAAGAACATGTTCAAGAAGATCCTGATCGCCAACCGTGGCGAAATCGCCTGCCGCGTGATTCAAACGGCCAAGAAGATGGGCATCCTGACCGTCGCCGTCTACTCCGACGCCGACAAGGAAGCCCGCCACGTCGAGCTGGCCGACGAGGCCGTGCACATCGGCGCCGCGCCCAGCCGAGAGAGTTATCTGCAGGCCGACCGCATCATCGCGGCCTGCAAGAAGACCGGCGCCGAAGCCGTGCACCCGGGCTACGGCTTCCTGTCGGAGAACGAAGCCTTTGCGCGCAAGGTCGAGGAAGAGGGCATTGCCTTCATCGGCCCGAAGCACTATTCGATCGCGGCCATGGGCGACAAGATCGCCTCGAAGAAGCTCGCGAACGAAGCCCAGGTCAACACCATTCCCGGCTGGAACGACGCCATCGAGACGGCCGAGCGCGCCGTCGAGATCGCCAAGGACATCGGCTACCCGGTGATGATCAAGGCCTCGGCCGGCGGCGGCGGCAAGGGCCTGCGCGTGGCCTTCAACGACAAGGAAGCCTTCGAGGGTTTCACTTCTTGCCGCAACGAGGCGCGCAATTCCTTCGGCGACGACCGTGTGTTCATCGAGAAGTTCGTCGAGGAGCCGCGCCACATCGAGATCCAGGTGCTGGGCGATTCGCACGGCAACGTCATCTACCTGAACGAGCGCGAGTGCTCCATTCAGCGTCGCCATCAGAAGGTGATCGAGGAGGCGCCGTCGCCCTTCATCACCGACGCCACGCGCAAGGCGATGGGCGAGCAGGCCGTGGCGCTGGCCAAGGCCGTGAAGTACCAGAGCGCGGGCACGGTGGAGTTCGTGGTCGGCAAGGACCAGAGCTTCTACTTCCTGGAGATGAACACGCGCCTGCAGGTGGAGCACCCGGTAACGGAGTGCATCACCGGCCTGGACCTGGTCGAGCTGATGATCCGCGTGGCGGCCGGCGAGAAGCTGCCGCTGGCGCAGGCCGACGTGAAGCGCGACGGCTGGGCCATCGAGTGCCGCATCAATGCCGAAGACCCGTTCCGCAACTTCCTGCCCTCGACGGGCCGCCTGGTGAAGTTCCAGCCGCCGGCCGAGAGCATGTTCGCGAGCGACACCGGCCACCTGCACGGCGTGCGCGTGGACACCGGCGTGTACGACGGCGGCGAGATCCCGATGTACTACGACTCGATGATCGCCAAGCTCATCGTGCACGGCAAGGACCGCAACGAGGCGATCGCCTTGATGCGCGAGGCGCTCAACGGCTTCGTGATCCGCGGCATCAGCAGCAACATCCCGTTCCAGGCCGCGCTGCTGGCGCACCCGAAGTTCGTGGCCGGCGATTTCAACACCGGCTTCATCGCCGAGCACTACGGCAAGGGCTTCCACGCGGAAGACGTGCCGCATGCCGATCCGGCGTTCCTGGTGGCGCTGGCCGCCTTCGTCAACCGCCGCTACCGCGCGCGCGCCTCGGGCATCAGCGGGCAGCTCGCGGGCCACGGCGTGAAGGTGGGCGAGCAGTTCGTGGTGGTCGAGCTGGGCCCCGAGGGCAAGCACGTGCACCACGCGGTGTCGGTGAGCGACTTCCAGGGCAAGACCGGCGCCAGCGCCGTCACGGTGGGCGACAAGCGCTACCAGATCGAGAGCGACTTCGCGCTGGGCGCGGTGCGCGTGCAGGGCACGGCCAACGGCAAGCCCTTCACGGCGCAGGTGGAGCGCGGCGCGGGCAAGAACCCGCTGGCGCTGCGCGTGTCGCACGACGGCACGCAGATCGAGACCATGGTGCTGTCGCCGCTGGGTGCGCGCCTGCTCGAGCTGATGCCCTACAAGGCACCACCCGACCTGAGCAAGTTCCTGATGTCGCCGATGCCGGGCCTTCTGGTCGAGGTGTCGGTGCAGCCGGGGCAGCAGGTCCAGGCCGGCGAGAAGCTGGCCGTGATCGAGGCCATGAAGATGGAAAACGTGCTGTTCGCCACGCAGGACGGCGTGGTGGGCAAGATCTCGGCGGCCAAGGGCGAATCGCTCGCCGTCGACCAAATCATTCTGGAGTTCAACTGATGGGTGCCAACGACCTGCAACAGGCAGCAATCACGCTGCACCGCCCGGCCAAGACCGTGGCGACGCCCCAGGGCCCCTGGTCCGTGGAGGCCATCCAGGCGCTGCTGGACAAGCCCTTCATGGAACTGCTGTTCGAGGCGCAGACCGTGCACCGCCGGCATTTCCCCGAGGGCGACATCGAGCTGGCCACGCTGCTGTCGGTGAAGACCGGCGGCTGCCCCGAGAACTGCGGCTACTGCCCGCAGTCGGCCGAGTTCGACACCGGCGTGAAGGCGCAAAAGCTCATGGAGGTCGACGAGGTGGTGCGCGCCGCGCAGGCCGCCAAGGACGCCGGCGCCACGCGCTTTTGCATGGGCGCCGCCTGGCGCGCGCCCAAGGACCGCGACGTCGAGAAGGTGGCGGTGCTGGTCGAGGCCGTGAAGGGCCTGGGCCTGCAGACCTGCGCCACGCTGGGCATGCTGGAGCCGCACCACGCGCAGCAGCTCAAGGCCGCGGGCCTGGACTACTACAACCACAACCTGGACACCGCGCCCGAGTACTACACCGACGTGGTCGACACGCGCACCTACCAGGACCGCCTGGACACGCTGGCGGCCGTGCGCGGTGCCGGCATCAGCGTGTGCTGCGGCGGCATCGTGGGCATGGGCGAGCAGCCGGTGCACCGCGCCGGGCTGATCGCGCAGCTCGCCAACATGGACCCGTACCCCGAGTCGGTGCCGATCAACAGCCTGGTGCGCGTGCCCGGCACGCCACTGGCCGACTCGGAGCCGGTCGATCCCTTCGACTTCGTGCGCATGATCGCCGTGGCGCGCATCACCATGCCGACCGCGCGCGTGCGCCTGTCGGCCGGCCGCCAGCAGATGGGCGAGGCGGTGCAGGCCCTGTGCTTCATGGCCGGCGCCAACTCGATCTTCTACGGCGACAAGCTGCTGGTCACCGGCAACCCCGACGTCGACGCCGACGTGCAGCTGCTGCGCAAGCTCGGCCTGCGCTCGCACCGCACGCAGGAGCAGGCGGAAGAAGGCGGCTGCGCATGACCACGCCGCGTCCCTTCAAGGTGCTGGGCATCCAGCAGATCGCCATCGGCGGCCCCGACAAGCTGCGTCTGCAGAAGCTGTGGGTCGACATGCTGGGGCTCGAGGTGACGGGCACCTTCCGCAGCGAGCGCGAGAACGTCGACGAGGACATCTGCTCGATGGGCAGCGGCCCGTTCAAGGTCGAGGTCGACCTGATGCAGCCGCTGGACCCCGAGAAGAAGCCGGCGGTGCACACCACGCCGCTGAACCACGTCGGCCTGTGGATCGACGACCTGCCCAAGGCCGTCGAATGGCTCACGGCGCAGGGCGTGCGCTTTGCGCCGGGCGGCATCCGCAAGGGCGCGGCCGGCTTCGACATCTGCTTCCTGCACCCCAAGGCCAACGACGAGTTCCCGATTTCGGGCGAGGGCGTGCTGGTCGAGATGGTGCAGGCGCCACCCGAGGTGGTGACGGCCTTCAACGCGCTCGCCGCTACGCGCTGAGCGCCTTGCGCACCGGCGGCTTCACGTCGGCGCGCTGCGGCGGCAGCATCGGGTGGTGCTCGCGCGCCGGGTTCAGGATGATCGAGGTCGCGGTCTCGGTCAGGATGCAGAACTTGGCGAGCACCGCATCGAGGTGCGGCACGTCGATCACGGCGATCTCGAGGATCCAGCTGTCTTCGCCGGTCACGTTGTAGGCGTTGACGCATTCGGGCGTCTCCTGCACCAGCTTCACCACGAGGTCGTAGTCGGCGCGCCCGACGCGGATGATCCCGCGAATGCCGTAGCCCAGCCGCGTGAGGTTCACGGTGGCGCGGTAGCCGGTGATGACGCCGGCGGCTTCCAGCTTTTTCACGCGCTCGGTCACGGCCGGCTGGCTCAGGTGCACGCGGCGGCCCAGCTCGGCCATGCTCAGGCGCGCGTCGGCCTGCAGTTCGGCCAGGATGCGGGTGTCGTGGGCGTCCAGCGTGGGGGTCAAGGTGAAATCCATGGAAGTCCTTTAATTCGACGGTGCGGTGCGGGCAGAACCATGAATTTCGCATGGCTGCCGGCCCATGGCTTTCATACCATGACGGGCATTCCATACCAAGTAGAGACACCTCGATATGTCGACACTCGCCACGCCCGCGCAGGCCGTGCCTGCCGCTTCCTCCTCGCGCCCCCGGCTGACGCCGCTGCTGTGGCTCTGCCTGGCCGCCACCTGGGTGGTCTGGGGCTCGACCTACCTGGCCATCAAGTACGCGCTGATCAGCTTTCCGCCGTTCCTGCAGATGGGCTCGCGCTTCCTGGTCGCGGGCGTGCTGCTGGCGGCGTGGATGCGCTGGCGTGGCACGCCCTGGCCCACGCGCCAGCAGTGGCGCAATGCGCTGGTCGTCGGCGCGCTGATGCTCGGCGGCGGCATGGGCGGCACGGCCCTGGCCGAGGTGTCGATCGGTTCGGGGCTGGTGGTGGCGTTCATTGCCGTCATTCCGTTGCTGATTGCGCTCTTGAATCTGATCTGGGGCGTGAAGCCGGCGCGGCTCGAAGCGGCGGGCATCGCGCTGGGGCTGGTCGGCGTGCTGATGCTCACGCAGGGCAGCGGCTTCAAGGCCTCGCCCGAAGGGCTGGTGGCGATCTGCGTGGCCTGCATCTGCTGGTCGCTCGGCAGCGTGCTGAGCCAGCGCAAGCTGCCGCTGGCGCCCGGCGCGATGGGCTTTGCGAGCGAGATGCTGTGCGGCGGTGTGGTGCTGATGGTGCTGGCCGCGGTGTCGGGCGAAACGATGAGCTGGCCGCCGCAGCCGGTGGCGTTGGGGGCGTGGGTCTACCTCGTGGTGTTCGGCTCGCTGATTGCCTTCAACGCCTATATGGTGCTGCTCGCGCAGGCGCCGGCCGGGCTGGCGGCGAGCTACACCTTCGTCAATCCGGTGATCGCGATGCTGCTGGGCGTGTGGATCGCCCACGAGACGGTCACGCGCTTCGAGTGGTACGCCGTGGGCGTGGTGCTGGCGGGCGTGCTGCTGTTGCTCTTCAAGCGCCCGCAGAAGGGCTGACCGAGCTCAGGCGGGGCGGCGCCAGAAGGCGAGGGTGGCGGCCAGCAGCCACATGCCGACCGCGCAGCTGCGGTTGAGCACCTTGAGGCCGCGGCGCGAGAGCCAGCGCACGGCCTGCGTGCCGGCGCCGGCGTAGGCCAGCATCACGCAGGTGTCGAGCGCCACGAAGATCGCGCCCAGCACCAGGTACTGCATGCCCTGGGGCTTGGCGGTGTCGATGAACTGGGGCAGGAAGGCGGCGAAGAACAGCACCGTCTTCGGGTTCGACAGCGCCACCATCAGGCTGCGCACGAGGGCGATGCGCCCGTGCGGACGGACCTCGACGGCCGACTTGGCCAGCGCGGTCCCCAGGTCGGTCGCCTCGCTGCGCCACAGCTTGATGCCGAGCCACACCAGATAGGCCACGCCCGCGACGCGGATCGCGTTGAAGAGCCATTCCGAGGCCGCGAGCAGCGAGCCCAGCCCGAGCGCCACGACCGCGATCAGCGAGACGCTGCCCAGCGAGGCGCCCACGATGCCCCAGCTGGCGCGGCGCATGCCGCCGTCGATGCCGTTGGACAGCGCCAGCAGCATGGTCGGGCCGGGGATCACCGCCAGGGCGAGCGAGGCGACGGCATAGATCAGCAGGGTGTCGAGGGTCATGGCTTGGTGGCGGCTTGGCGTTGTTCGGCGGCGGCCCGGGCGCGCGCGAGGGCGGCTTCGACGATCGAGCGCTTGCGCGTGTCGGCGGCCTGCGGTTCGGCGGCAGCAGGCGCGGGTTCGGCCTCACGCTTCGCGGTCTCGCGATGTTGGGCGTGCAGCTTATAGCGCTGCAGCGCGGCCTCGGCCTGTGCTTGCGACCACGCCTGCCAGCCGCTGCGGCCGGGCGTTTCGACTTCGAGCGAGATGCAATCGACCGGGCAGACCGGAATGCACAGCTCGCAGCCCGTGCAGTGCGCCTCGATCACCGTGTGCATGCGCTTGTGGATGCCGATGATCGCGTCGGTCGGGCAGGCGTCGAGGCAGAGCGTGCAGCCGATGCACCAGGCCTCGTCGATGACCGCCATGGCGCGCGGGCCTTCGGTGCCGAACTGCGGATCGAGCGGCAGCGCGGCGCGGCCCGTGAGCAGCGCGAGGCGCTCGATGCCCTCGGCACCGCCGGGCGGGCACTGGTTGATGTCGGCCTCGCCGTCGGCGATGGCCTGCGCATAACCCGCGCAATCGGGGTAGCCGCACCGTGTGCACTGCGTTTGAGGCAGTGCGTCGTTGATGCGTGCGGCCAGCCCGTTCACGGTGGGTGATGCGCGCGGCTCAGCGCGCGGCGCTGGCGCGGGGCTTCTTGGCCGCGGCCGGCTTCTTGGCAGCCGGCGCGGCCTTCACGGCGACGGCCTTCTTGGCGGCGACCGGCGTCTTGCGGGCTGCAGCGGTGGCCACGGCCTTCAGCTTCTGGCCCGGCTTGATGCGGTCTTCGGCCGGCAGCTCTTCGCGCGCACCGGCGCGGCGCTGGGGCTCGTCGCTGGCGGCGATGAAGTTGCGCACCTTCGGATAGACCAGGTCGCGCCAGCGGCGGCCACTGAAGATGCCGTAGTGGCCCGCGCCCTTGACCTCGTAGTGCTCGCGCTTGGCGTCGGCGATGCCGGTGCACAGGCTGTGCGCGGCCTCGGTCTGGCCCGAGCCGGAGATGTCGTCGAGCTCGCCTTCGACGGTGAGCAGGGCGGTGGCGTGGATGTCCTGCGGACGCACGCGCTCCACCTGGCCGGCGGGGCTCTTCACGTCCCAGGTGCCGTTGACCAGGTCGAAGTCCTGGAACACGGTGCGGATGGTCTCGAGGTAGTAGTCCGCGTCCATGTCGAGCACGGCGTTGTACTCGTCGTAGAACTTGCGATGGGCTTCGGCGCTGGCGTCGTCACCCTTGATCAGGTCCTTGAAGTAGTCGTAGTGGCTGCTGGCGTGGCGGTCGGGGTTCATGGCCACGAAGCCCGTGTGCTGCAGGAAGCCCGGGTAGACCTTGCGGCCCGCGCCCGGGAAGCCTTGCGGCACGCGGTAGATCACGTTGTTCTCGAACCACTCGAAGCTCTTGTTGGTCGCGAGGTTGTTCACGGCCGTGGGCGATTTGCGCGCGTCGATCGGGCCGCCCATCATGGTCATCGTGAGGGGCAGCGGCTCGTCGCGGCTGGCCATGAGCGACACGGCCGCCAGCACCGGCACGGTGGGCTGGCACACGCTCACGACGTGGCAGTTGCCGTACTCGGCCTGTAGGCGGCGGATGAACTCCTGCACGTAGTTGATGTAGTCGTCCAGGTGGAACTCGCCGTCCGACAGCGGCACCAGGCGCGCGTTCTTCCAGTCGGTGATGTAGACCTTATGGTCCTGCAGCATGGTGCGCACGGTGTCGCGCAGCAGCGTGGCGTAGTGGCCCGACAGCGGCGCCACGATCAGCACCACGGGCTGGCTCTTGAGCGTCTTGAGGATGTGCGGTTCGTCGGTGAAGCGCTTGAAGCGGCGCAGTTCGCAGAAGGGCTTGTCGAGCTCGACGGCCTCCTGGATCACGACCTCTTCGCCGTCGACCTTGACGGACTTGATGTTGAACTCGGGCTTCTCGTAGTCCTTGCCCAGCCGGTACAGCAGGTCATAGCCGGCGGCCATGCGCTGTGCCATCGGCAGTTGGCTCCAGACGGCGCCGGGACCGTAGAGCTTGGAGGCGGCCTGGGCGAAGTCCGAGAAGGGCTCCATCAGGGAACGCTGGGCTTCGTAGAGTTGATAGAGCATCGCGGGTCTTTGAGTGGATGTTGCAGTGCAATATATCAGTGCATTTGCCGCGGCGCAGGGGGCCGAACCCTAGCCCGCAGCGGGCTGGATTCGGCTTCTGTGGCCGAATGTGAACGAATCGTCAAAAAGTCGATTCAGTCACACCCGGTTGTCACCTAGATGACCTTCGCAATCGACGCGCAGACGTAGTCGATGTTCTTGCTGTTGAGCGCGGCGACGCACATGCGGCCGGTGTCGGTGCCGTACACGCCGAACTCGTTGCGCAGGCGCACCATCTGGTCCTTGGTCAGGCCCGAGTAGCTGAACATGCCGATCTGGGTGGTGATGAAGCTCATGTCTTCCTTCACGCCGGCGGCCTTCAGGCCGTCGACCAGCTTCTGGCGCATGGCCTTGATGCGCACGCGCATCTCGCCCAGTTCCTTTTCCCACAGGGCGCGCAGCTCGGGGGTGCCGAGCACCGCGGCCACCACGGCGCCGCCGTGGATCGGCGGGTTGCTGTAGTTGGTGCGGATGGCGATCTTGAGTTGCGACAGCACGCGGCCGGCTTCTTCCTTGTTCTCGCACAGCACCGACAGGGCGCCGACGCGCTCGCCGTACAGGCTGAAGCTCTTGGAGAACGAGGTGGAGACGAAGAAGGTCAGGCCGGCGTCGACGAACTTGGCGACAGCCGCGCCGTCTTCCTTCAGGCCGTAGCCGAAGCCTTGGTAGGCCATGTCGAGGAAGGGCACCAGGCCCTTGGCCTTGACGGCCGCAACGACCTGGTCCCATTGCTCGGGCGTGATGTCGTAGCCGGTCGGGTTGTGGCAGCAGGCGTGCAGCACGACGATGGTGCCGGCCGGTGCCGCGTTCAGGGCGGCCAGCATGCCGTCGAAGTTGATGCCGCGCTGGGCGGCGTCGTAGTAGGGGTAGCTCTCGACCGTGAAGCCGGCGTTGGTGAACAGCGCGCGGTGGTTTTCCCAGCTCGGGTCGCTGATCAGCACGGTGGCGTTGGGGTTGAGCTTCTTGAGGAAGTCGGCGCCGACCTTCAAGCCGCCGGTGCCGCCGATGGCCTGGATGGTGGCCACGCGGCCGGAGGTGACGGGCTCGCTCTCGGGGCCGAAGACCAGGCCCTTGACGGCGTTGTCGTAGGCCACGATGCCGTCGATCGGCAGGTAGCCGCGGGCCGAGGGGGCCTTCATCATGTTCTGCTCTGCGGCCTGCACGCACTGGAGCAGGGGCAGCTTGCCGTTGTCGTCGTAATACACGCCGACGCCGAGATTGACCTTGAGGGGGTTGGTGTCGGCTGCAAATTGCTCGTTGAGGCCGAGGATCGGGTCGCGCGGCGCCATTTCGACCGCGGTGAACATAGACATGGAAAGGTCCTTTGGGATGAAAGCTTCGCTGGCAACCGGAGGAGGCTTTATCCTTTCCGGTTGCCTTGAATTTTACCGGCGCCACGCCACCTGTCGGGAACAGCCATGCCAGAGAACACCGAAGCCATAGCAGACCTGAAGAAAGTCGACCCGATCGGGCCGGCGAAACAGGGCGAATTCATCCGCTATCCCGACTCGCCGTTCGAGCTGTTCCAGCCTTATCCGCCGGCAGGCGACCAGCCCACGGCCATCGACGGCCTGGTGGCCGGGGTGCTCGACGGCGAGGTGTACCAGACGCTGTTGGGCGTCACGGGCTCGGGCAAGACTTTCACCATGGCCAACGTGATCGCCCGGCTGGGCCGTCCGGCCATCGTGTTCGCGCCCAACAAGACACTGGCGGCGCAGCTGTACAGCGAATTCCGCGAGTTCTTCCCGAAGAACGCCGTCGAGTACTTCGTGAGCTACTACGACTACTACCAGCCCGAGGCGTACGTGCCGCAGCGCGATCTGTTCATCGAGAAGGACTCCTCGATCAACGAGCACATCGAGCAGATGCGCCTGTCGGCCACCAAGAGTGTGCTGGAGCGGCGCGACACGGTCATCGTGGCCACGGTGAGCGCCATCTACGGCATCGGCACGCCCGAGGACTACATGGAGATGCGGCTGATTGCCCGCGTCGGCGACAAGGTTGGTCAGCGCGATCTGATCTCGCGGCTCATCCGCATGCAGTACACGCGCAACGAGCAGGACTTTGCGCGTGGCACGTTCCGCGTGCGCGGCGACACCATCGACGTGTTCCCGGCCGAGCACAGCGAGCTGGCCATCCGCTTCGAGCTGTTCGACGACGAGATCGAATCGTTGCAGCTGTTCGACCCGCTCACCGGGCGCATCCGCCAGAAGGTGCCGCGCTTCACGGTGTACCCGTCGAGCCACTACGTGACGCCGCGCGACAAGGTGCTGGCGGCGGTGGAAACCATCAAGATCGAGCTGGCCGGCCGGCTCAAGGAGCTGACCGGCTCCGGCAAGCTGGTCGAGGCGCAGCGGCTGGAGCAGCGCACGCGCTTCGACCTGGAAATGCTGGCCGAAATCGGCCACTGCAAGGGCATCGAGAATTACACGCGGCACCTTTCGGGCGCGGAACCTGGCGACCCGCCGGCGACGCTCACCGACTACATGCCGAAGGACTCGTTGATGTTCCTCGACGAGAGCCATCAGATGATGGGCCAGCTCAGCGCCATGTACAACGGCGACCGGGCGCGCAAGGTCACGCTGGTCGAGTACGGCTTTCGCTTGCCGAGCGCGCTGGACAACCGGCCGCTCAAGCTCGAGGAGTTCGAGAAGCGGGTGCGCCAGTGCATCTTCGTGTCGGCCACGCCGGCGCAGTACGAAAAGGACCACGCCGGAAACGTGGTCGAGCAGCTGGTGCGGCCCACCGGGCTGATCGACCCCGAGGTCGAGGTGCGTCCCGCCACGCACCAGGTGGACGACGTGCTGGGCGAGATCCGCATCCGCGTCGAGAAGAACGAACGCGTGCTGATCACCACGCTGACCAAGCGCATGGCCGAGCAGCTCACCGACTACCTGAGCGACAACGGCGTGAAGGTGCGCTACCTGCACAGCGACGTCGACACGGTCGAGCGGGTGGAAATTTTGCGCGACCTGCGACTGGGCTCGTTCGATGTGCTGGTGGGCATCAACCTGCTGCGCGAAGGGCTGGACATTCCCGAGGTGTCGCTGGTGGCGATCCTCGATGCCGACAAGGAAGGCTTCCTGCGCGCCGAGCGCTCGCTGATCCAGACCATCGGCCGGGCGGCGCGCAACCTGAACGGCAAGGCCATTCTTTATGCCGACCGGATGACCGAGTCGATGAAGAAGGCCATCGGCGAAACCGAGCGCCGCCGCACCCGGCAGATCGCCCACAACGAGGCGAACGGCATCACGCCGCGCAGCATCGTGAAGCAGGTGCGCGACCTGATCGACGGCGTCTACAGCGAAAAGACCGGCAAGGAAATGGCCAAGCTCGACCTGGAACGCGCCAAGGTCGAGGGCATGAGCGAGAAGGACATCGCCCGGGAAATCAAGCGACTCGAGAAGCAGATGCTGGAGCACGCCCGCAACCTCGAGTTCGAAAAGGCGGCCCGGGTGCGCGACCAGCTGGCGCTGCTGCGCGAGCAGGCGTTCGGGGCGTCGGGCGGCGACAACATCCCCGGTTTGGCGTCCTGAGTTTGGCTAAGCCATAAGTTCGCTTTCTTCAATCGAACCGCGCTGGGGTTTACCCGAGCAGATCTCAGGGGCTTCTGCTATACTTGACCGAAATACTCAACAACAAAGAACTTCGCGATGAAGGACCGACTCCTACCGGCTGGTTCACCAGCGTCGGGGTCGGGCAGGGCGGAGACGAAGTCACCGCGGCCCAAGGCTGTGGTGTCATTTCAACGGTAAGCACTTGAAGGAGCTTGCGATGCGTCTCACTACCAAAGGCCGTTTTGCGGTCACAGCAATGATCGATCTGGCGTTGCGTCAGAACACCGGTCCGGTCACGCTGGCTGCGATCAGCCAGCGGCAGCAGATTTCGTTGTCGTACCTCGAACAGCTGTTTGGCAAACTGCGCCGCCACGAGCTGGTCGAATCGACCCGCGGCCCCGGCGGCGGCTACAGCCTCGGACGCAAGGCGGCGGACATCACGGTCGCCGACATCATCGTGTCCGTCGACGAGCCGATCGATGCCACCCAGTGCGGCGGCAAGGAAAACTGCCTCGGTGAGCAGGGTCGCTGCATGACGCACGAACTCTGGGCCTCGCTGAACCAGCGCATGGTCGAGTTCCTCGACTCCGTCACGCTGCAGAAGCTGGTCGACGACCAGATCGCCAAGGGCGTGCAGATCGAGAACAAGCCGGTCGTCAAGCGCGCCATCTCGGCCCAGCCGGTGGTCAAGCCCATCCGCGTGAACGCACCGAATTCGGTCTTCGCCCTCGGCAACGTCTTCGCGAAGTCCTGACCCCCGATGAGTCCGGCGATGCCTGCGGGCATCGCCCTGAGTTTGCCCTGATCCCAGAACACAACCCCCCACGCCAGCCCGAGCCAGCCATGGACGTCACTCCTCATTTCCCGATCTATCTCGATTACGGCGCCACCACGCCGGTCGACCCGCGTGTGGTCGACGCCATGATTCCCTGGTTGCGCGAACATTTCGGCAACCCGGCATCGCGCAGCCACGCCTGGGGCTGGGAAGCCGAAGAGGCGGTCGAGAAGGCGCGCGGCCAGGTGGCCGACCTGATCAACGCCGACCCGCGTGAAATCGTCTGGTCGTCGGGCGCCACCGAGTCGATCAACCTGGCGCTCAAGGGCGCGGCCCACTTCTACAAGGGCAAGGGCAAGCACCTGATCACCCTGAAGACCGAGCACAAGGCCGTGCTCGACACCATGCGCGAACTCGAGCGCCAGGGCTTCGAAGTGACCTACCTCGACGTCGAGGAAAACGGCCTCGTCGATCTCGAGAAGTTCAAGGCGGCCATCCGCCCCGACACCATCCTGGCCAGCGTGCTCTTCGTGAACAACGAAATCGGCGTGATCCAGGACGTGGTCGCGCTGGGCAATGCCTGCCGCGAAAAGGGCGTGATCTTCCACGTCGACTCGGCCCAGGCCACCGGCAAGATCGACATCGACATCACGAAGCTGCCCATCGACCTGATGAGCCTGGCGTCGCACAAGACCTACGGCCCCAAGGGCATCGGCGCGCTGTACGTGCGCCGCAAGCCGCGCATCCGCCTCGAAGCGCAGATGCACGGCGGTGGCCATGAGCGCGGCATGCGCTCGGGCACGCTGCCCACGCACCAGATCGTCGGCATGGGCGAGGCCTACCGCATCGCCAAGCTCGAGATGAAGGACGACATCGCCCATGCGGCGCGTCTGCAGAAGCGCCTGCTCGACGGACTGAAGGATGTCGAACAGGTCTTCATCAACGGTGACCTCGAGCGCCGCGTTCCGCACAACCTGAACATGAGCTTCAACTACGTCGAAGGCGAGTCGCTGATCATGGGCATCAAAGGCCTGGCGGTGTCGTCGGGTTCGGCCTGCACCTCGGCCAGCCTGGAACCCAGCTATGTGCTGCGCGCCCTGGGCCGCAGCGACGAGCTGGCCCACAGCAGCCTGCGCATGACCATCGGCCGTTTCACGACCGAAGAAGAAATCGACTACGCCATCTCGACCATCAAGCACAACGTCGCCAAGCTGCGCGAGCTGAGCCCCCTGTGGGAGATGTTCCAGGACGGCGTCGACATCAGCACGATCCAGTGGTCGGCCCACTGACCCAGGCCAGCCCAAGGCTCCACGATTGAACAAAGTTTGAGAGGTACACCATGGCATATTCTTCCAAGGTCATCGACCACTACGAAAATCCCCGCAACGTCGGTTCCTTCGAAAAGGGCGACGACTCGGTAGGCACCGGCATGGTCGGCGCACCGGCTTGCGGCGACGTGATGAAGCTGCAGATCAAGGTCAACCCCGAAACCGGCGTGATCGAAGACGCGCGCTTCAAGACCTACGGCTGCGGCTCGGCCATCGCCTCGTCGTCGCTCGTGACCGAATGGGTCAAGGGCAAGACGCTCGACGAAGCGGCGGCCCTCAAGAACGCGCAGATCGCCGAAGAACTGGCGCTGCCGCCGGTCAAGATCCACTGCTCGATCCTCGCGGAAGACGCCATCAAGGCGGCCGTGAGCGACTACAAGGCCAAGCACGGCGCCAAGACCCCCGAGTCGACCGCCGAAGCTGCTGTTCACTGAGATGGCCGTCACGCTGACCGAAGCCGCTGCGCGCCACGTCACCCGCTACCTCGGCAAACGGGGCAAGGGCGTGGGCGTGCGGCTGGGCGTGAAGACCACCGGCTGCTCGGGCCTGGCCTACAAGCTCGAGTACGTCGACGAGTTCACGCCTGAAGACGTGGTGTTCGAAGACCACGGCGTGAAGGTGCTGGTCGACCCGAAGAGCCTGGCCTACATCGACGGCACGCAGCTCGACTTCGTGCGCGAAGGCCTGAACGAGGGCTTCAAGTTCATCAACCCGAACGAACGTGATCGCTGCGGCTGCGGCGAAAGTTTTCGCATCTGATGCGTCGTCGCTGACCGCGACCACAGCCGCCACCATGTCATGTGCTGGCGGTTTTTTCTTGCCATGAATCTGAACGACACCGACTTCCAACTGTTCGCCGTCCCGGCGACCTTCGCGCAGGACCGCGCCGTGCTCGACGCGCGCTGGAAGGAACTGCAGCGCGAGGCGCACCCGGACCGCTTCGCCGCGCAGGGCGCCGCGGCGCAGCGCGTGGCCATGCAGTGGTCGGTGCGCATCAACGAGGCCTACCAGCGGCTCAAGGACCCGATCCGTCGCGCGAGCTACATCTGCGAACTCAACGGCGCGCCGCTGAATGCCGAGAACAACACGGCGATGCCCGGCGCCTTTCTGATGCAGCAGATGGAGTGGCGCGAAGCGCTCGACGACGCCCGCGACCTCGCCGCTGTCGAGGTGCTGCAGGAGGACGTCGAAACCACGCGCGCCCGCGCACTCTCGTCGCTCGACTGGCTGATCGACGAAAAGGGCGACTACCCCGGCGCCGTGCAGCAGGTGAGAGCCCTCATGTTCATTGAGCGCTTCAGCCAGGACGTCGAAACAAAACTCGATCAGTTGGGACAATAAGCCCTTATGGCTCTTCTTCAGATTTCCGAACCCGGCCAGGCGCCCGACCCGCACCAGCGCCGTATCGCCGTGGGCATCGACCTGGGCACCACGCACTCGCTGGTGGCCTCGGTGCGCAACGGCGTGGCCGAGTGCCTGCCCGACGACCAGGGCCGCGTGCTGCTGCCCTCGGCCGTGCGCTACCTCGACGGCGACCGCCGCCAGATCGGCTTCGACGCCGTGGCTGCACGCGCGCAGGACCCCGCCAACACCATCACCTCGGTCAAGCGGCTCATGGGCCGCGGCCTGGCCGACATCGCGAACCGCGATGCCATGTCGTACCGCATCGGCGGTGACGACGGCGGCATGGTCAAGGTGCAGACCTCGGCCGGCGAGAAGTCGCCCGTCGAGATCAGCGCCGAGATCCTGGCCACGCTGCGCTACCGCGCCGAAGACACCTTCGACGACGAGCTCTACGGTGCCGTCATCACCGTGCCGGCGTACTTCGACGAAGGCCAGCGCCAGGCGACCAAAGACGCCGCACAGCTGGCAGGCCTGAACGTGCTGCGCCTGATCAGCGAGCCGACCGCCGCTGCCATTGCCTACGGCCTGGACAACGCCAGCGAGGGCGTCTACGCGGTCTACGACCTGGGCGGCGGCACCTTCGACATCTCGATCCTGCGGCTCACGCAGGGCGTGTTCGAAGTGATCGCCACGGGCGGCGACTCGGCCCTGGGCGGCGACGACTACGACCATGCCATCGCCGACTTCGTGCTCGCGCAGACCGGCCGTCAGGCCGGCAGCGACAACGACCGCGCCGCGCTGCTCGTGGCCGCGCGTGCCGCCAAGGAGGCACTGACCGATGCCGAGTCGACCCTCTTCAGCGCCGCGCTGGCGGGCGGCAAGGCCGAATTCACGCTGACCCGCGCGCAGTTCTTTGCCGCCACGCAGGCGCTCACCGACCGCACCCTCGCGGCCGTGCGCAAGGCGTTGCGCGACGCCAAGCTCAAGCCCGAGGAATTGCAGGGCATCGTGCTCGTCGGCGGCTCCACGCGCATGCCGCAGATCCGCAGCGCCGTGGCCGCCTATTTCGGCCGCGAGCCGCTGATCAACCTGAACCCCGACGAGGTCGTCGCGCTCGGCGCCGCCATCCAGGCCAACCAGCTGGCCGGCAACAACGGCGCGGGCGAACTGCTGCTGCTCGACGTGATCCCGCTGTCGCTCGGCATCGAGACCATGGGCGGCCTGGTCGAGCGCATCGTGCCGCGCAACCAGACCATCCCCACCGCGATGGCCCAGGACTTCACGACCTACCAGGACGGCCAGACCGCGTTGGCGCTGCATGTGGTGCAAGGCGAGCGCGACCTCGTGTCCGACTGCCGCAGCCTCGCGCGCTTCACGCTGCGCGGCATCCCGCCGATGGCGGCCGGCGCGGCGCGCATCCGCGTGACCTTCACTGTCGACGCCGACGGCCTGCTGAGCGTGAGCGCCAAGGAGCAGGGCAGCGGCGTCGAGGCCAGCGTGGCGGTCAAGCCGTCGTACGGCCTGTCGGACGACCAGATCGCGACCATGCTGCAGGAGAGCTTCTCCACCGCGCAGCAGGACATGCAGGCCCGTGCGCTGGTGGAGTCGCGCGTCGATGCCGACCGCATGCTGCTGGCCACGCAGAGTGCGCTCGATGCCGACGGCGATCTGCTGAGCGCTGAAGAGCGCGCCGCCATCGACGCCTCGATGGCACGGCTGCGCGATGTTGCCAAGAGCAGCAACGAAGCCGCCGTGATCGAAGCCGCCACGAAGGCGCTGGCCAACGACACCGAAGCCTTCGCCGCCCAGCGCATGAACGCGGGCATTGCACGCGCGCTCGCGGGCCGCAAGGTCGAATCCCTGTAGACAGAACAAATCCTTCATGCCCACGATCAAGATCTACCCGCATCCCGAGTACTGCCCGCAAGGCGCCGAGATCACCGCGCCCGCCGGCACCTCGATCTGCGAGGCCCTGCTCGACCACGACATCAACATCGAGCACGCCTGCGAGATGAGCTGCGCCTGCACCACCTGCCACGTGATCGTGCGCGCGGGCTTCGACTCGCTGAACGAAGCGGAAGAGGGCGAAGAAGATTTGCTTGATCGCGCCTGGGGCCTGGAGCCGCAATCGCGCCTGAGTTGCCAGTCGATCCTGGCGCAGGAGAATGTGACGATCGAGATTCCGAAGTACTCGATCAACCACGCCAAGGAAAACCACTGATGTCGCGCCAGATCGTTCTCGATACCGAAACCACTGGGCTCTCTGCGGAGAACGGCGACCGCATCATCGAGCTGGGCTGCGTGGAGCTGTTCGCGCGCAAGCTCACCGGCAACGACCTGCACATCTACTTCAACCCGGAGCGCGAGAGCCACGAGGACGCGCTCAAGGTCCACGGCCTGACCACCGACTTCCTGCGCGACAAGCCGAAGTTCGCCACGCTGGGCAAGGACATCATCGAGTACTTGCGCGACGCCGAGCTCATCATCCACAACGCGGCCTTCGACGTCGGCTTCCTCAACAAGGAATTCGAGCGCGCCGGCCTGCCGCCGCTCAAGACCTTCGTGAGCGAAGTGACCGACACGCTGGCCATGGCCAAGCTGGTCTACCCGGGCAAGCGCAATTCGCTCGACGCGCTGTGCGACCGCTTCGGTGTCGACCGCTCGAACCGCACCTTCCACGGCGCCAAGCTCGACGCGCAACTGCTCGCCGACGTCTACATCAACCTCACGCGCGGGCAGGACGCCCTGCTGATCGACGTGGCCTCGAACGAGCCCGCGCAGGGCACGACGGTCGTGGCCATCGACCTGAGCCAGTTCGAGCTGCCGGTGATCGCGGCGGCCGAGCATGAGCTCAGCGCGCACGAGGCCGTGTTGTCGCAACTCGACAAATCCAGCGGCGGAAAAACTTTATTTCGCCAAAACGGCTGAAAAGCTATGGCATAATCTGAGGCTTCGCACAACGCGATACGTGTTCAAGACACTGAACTCAAAAGCAGTGTCTCAGGGCGGTTAGCTCAGGGGTAGAGCACAGCATTCACACTGCTGGGGTCGGAGGTTCGAAGCCTCCACCGCCCACCATTTCAGACCTACGACAGACGGCACCAGCAGGTGCCGTTTTCGTTTCAGGCGGCACCTTCGGGTGCCGTTTTTGTTGGTCCCGCGCAAATCCCGATGCCATTCAGGACGGGTCTGCCGCGCTCAGAAGGAGCGGCCTTCGCGGTTGCGCTGCAAGTCGGCCTCCACCATCATCGCGCACAGCTCCTCCAGCGTCGTCCGCGGCTCCCAACCCAGCGTCTTCCTGGCATGCGACGCATCGCCGATGAGCAGTTCCACCTCCGCCGGGCGATAGAACTTCGGATCGATCCTCACGAGGACCTTGCCGGTCTCGCGGTCGATGGCGACCTCTTCCTGCGCCGTCCCTTCGAAGCGGAGCTCGTAGCCCGCGGCCCTGAACGCCATGTCGACGAAATCCCGCACGGTTTCCGTGCGGTTGGTGGCGAGCACATAGTTGTCCGGCTTGTCGGCCTGCAGCATGCGCCACATGCCATCGACGTATTCCTTCGCATAGCCCCAGTCGCGCTTGGCGTCCATGTTGCCCAGCGTGAGCACATCGAGCTTGCCGAGCCTGATCTTGGCCGCCGCGTCGGTGACCTTGCGCGTCACGAATTCGCGGCCGCGCAGCGGGCTCTCGTGGTTGAAGAGGATGCCGCAGCAACCGAAGAGCCCGTAGCTCTCGCGGTAGTTCATCGTCATCCAGTGGGCGAATAGTTTGGAGACGCCGTACGGGCTGCGGGGATAGAAGGGCGTGTCTTCCTTCTGCGGTATGGCCTGCACGTTGCCGAACATCTCCGACGTCGAGGCCTGGTAGTACCTGATGCCGCGGTCCGTCAGGCGGATCGCGTCGAGCAGGTGGAGGGTGCCCAGCCCGTTGATGTTCGTGGTGGCTTCGGGCTGGTTGAAGCTCGCACCCACGTAGCTCTGCGCCGCCAGGTTGTAGACCTCGTCGGGCTGCGCATCGCGAATGAGCGTGATCGAACTGCCCAGGTCCGTCAGGTCGTACTCCACGAGATGAAGCTCCGGATGGTCCTGGATGCCGAGCGACTCGATGCGCCAGAAGTTCACCGAACTGGTTCGGCGGAAGGTTCCGTAGACGGTGTAGCCCTTGCCCAGCAGCAGCTCGGCCAGGTACGCCCCGTCCTGTCCGGTAATGCCAGTGACGACAGCACGTTTTTTCATGGCTTCAATGAGGTGAGAGGAAGGGAAGGGACGGGTCAGGCCGGCGCATCGACGCCACGTTCAGCCGCGGGCTGCAGGGCCGCTTGCAACGCGAGCGCCTCGCGCTTCTCGGCCGCGGGGCAGCGGCCGTAGGTGTCGTCGAAGCGCACGATGTCGTCTTCGCCGAGGTAGCTGCCGGTCTGCACCTCGATCACTTCCAGCATCGTCTTGCCGGGGTTCTCCAGCCGGTGGATGGTGCCCGAGGGCAGGTAGATCGACTCGTTCTCCCGCACCAGCAGCACTTCGCCGCCGCGCGTGGCCTTGGCCGTGCCCTTGACGACGATCCAGTGCTCGGCGCGGTGGTGGTGCATCTGCAGCGACAGCTTGCCGCCGGGCTTGACGGTCAGGTGCTTCACCTGGAAGCGCTCGCCGGTGTCGATGCTGTCGTAGGCGCCCCAGGGCCGCACCACGCGGCGATGCTCGGTGGCTTCGACCGTGCCCTCGCGCGCCAGCATGCGCACCACCTCGGCCACCTGTTCGGCGCAGTCCGCGCCCGCGACCAGCACCGCGTCCGGCGTGTCCACGATGATCAGGTCCTCGGTGCCCAGCGCCACCACGGGCCGGTGCGGCGCATGGACGAAGGTGTTGCGCGAGTTCAGCACGCTGCCCGCGCCGCTCACGCGGTTGCCCGCTTCGTCGGCCGGGTGCAGCTGGGCCACGGCGTTCCAGCTGCCCACGTCGCTCCAGGCGCCCTCGAAGCGCACCACCGCGACGTCGGCGTGCTTTTCGAGCACCGCGTAGTCGATGCTGTCGCTGCGGCAGCCTTCGAAGGCCTCGCGGTCCAGCCGCACGAAGCTGCCGTCGACCGACACCGCGGCGGTCGCGCGTTCGCAGGTGGCGAGGATGTCGGGCGCATGCGTGCGCAGGGCCGCGACCAGCGTGCGCGCCTGGACCAGGAAGATGCCCGCGTTCCAGCAGTAGTTGCCTTGCAGGATCAGCGTTTGTGCCACCGCCGCCGTCGGCTTCTCGACGAAGCGCGCCACCGCGTGGCTGGCGCCATGCCCCGTGGCCCCGGCCGCCTCGATGTACCCGTAGGCCGTGCTCGGAAAGCTGGGCGCGATGCCGAAGGTGACGATCTTGCCTGCCAGGGCTGCTTCGACGCCGCTGCGCATCGTGGCTTCGAACAGCGCCACGTCGGGAATGTGGTGGTCCGCGGGCGCAAAGAGCAGCAGGTCGTCGGGCTCGGCCAGCAGGGCCGCCGCGGCCATCGCGGCGGCCGTGTTGCGGGGCACGGGCTCGAGGATCTGGCGGCCCTGCGCGTGCGCGTTCTCGATCGCCTCGCGCACCAGGAAGCGATGCTCTTCCGACGCGACGCAGGTGATCGTCCGGTTCAGGGTCGCGAGCCGTTCGAGCGTGAGGTGCAGCAGGCTCTTGTTGCCCACGATCGGTGCGAACTGCTTGGGAAAGGCCTTGCGCGACAGTGGCCACAACCGCGTGCCGCTGCCGCCGCACAGGACCACGGGATGAATGGTGGGGGTGTTCATGGTGACCAGCCTTTGTGTGTGCAGTGGGTGATGAACCGGATCGCTTCGAGGGCGTGCCGCTCAGATCAGGCCCGTGTGAACGGCGAGGTTCACCGCCTGGGCGCGCGAATGCACATGCAGCTTCTTGTAGATGCTCTTGATGTGCACGTTGACCGTCTGGCCCGTGATGCCGAGCTTGGCGCCGATCTCCGCCGAGACGTAGCCCGACGCCACGTGGCGAAGGACCTGGCTCTCGCGCGGTGTCAGCGTCGTGTCGCGCAGCGGCGATGCGTCGTCGGCGAGCTGCGGCTCGCGGGGCTGGTGGTTCAGGCGGTGCAGCAGGCGCCGCGCGAGCCGTGGCGTGATGACGGCGCCGCCGTTCACCACGTGCAGCACCGCGTCGGCAAAGCTCTGCAGCCAGGCGTTCTTCAGCAGATAGCCCGTGGCGCCCAGCTCGAAGGCGCGCAGCACGTGGGCATCGTCCTCGAGCGCGGAGATCACGATGATCTCGCCGTTGCCATGGTGACGGCGCGCCTCGGCGATCAGCTCGAAGCCCATGCCGTCGCTGAGCCGCAGGTCGACCATCAGCACGTCGAACGCATGCGTGGCCAGCAGCTTGCGCCCCTCGCGGATGCTGTCGGCCTGGCCTTCGAGCTGGATGCGCAGGTCCGACAGCAACTCCTGGGCGATCACCCGGCGCATGTACTCGT
>NZ_JBWKYF010000066.1:18746-38205 GCF_059423605.1 Variovorax sp. GW460-12-1-14-LB1 | reverse complement strand
GCCAAGTGCTCGACGTCTGAGCATCGCCGATCTGTTCAACCAGTCGACGTCAAGAGGGCCTTGAGGCCGCGCTTACTCAACAACGACTTCGAGCGGGACTACTACGCTTGACCGCCAAGCCTCAGTGACGCTTCCTTCGCGTCCCGCAACAACAAGGCTTTCGCGCCTCGGCGGCCAGGACCCCGTAGGCCTTTGCCACTGTCTCGCTGATCGGCGCATCGGCAGGGGCGCACGCCTCGATGGCGCACAGCAGGTGCTCAGCAACCACCCAGTTTCTCCGTCGCAGGGCCTCCTGGTAGATTTCCAGCAGGTGCAGCTCGAGTGGCTTGGGTCTCTTCATAGGAGCTCCTTCGCGCGCAGCGAAGCCGCCGGGCTGCACGCCTAGGTCGATCTTTCGCCGACGTGGGACGCGTGAACGTCGCTCTTGGCTCCACGCAAGCGCAAGGCGTTGGCGATGACCGAGGCCGAGCTCAGGCTCATGGCCAGCGCGGCGATCATCGGCGACAGCAGCCAGCCCGTGAACGGGAACAGCACGCCCGCGGCCAGCGGTACGCCCAGCGCGTTGTAGAGGAAGGCGAAGCCGAGGTTCTGCTTCATGTTGGCGATGGTCTGCTCGGAGATCACGCGCGCCTGTGCAATGCCGCGCAGGTCACCCTTGACCAGCGTCACCTGGGCGCTGTTCATCGCGACATCGGTGCCGGTGCCCATCGCCACGCCGACGTCGGCCTTGGCGAGCGCGGGCGCGTCGTTGATGCCGTCGCCGGCCATCGCGACGATGCGGCCCTCGCGCTGCAGCCGGTCGACCAGCGCGAGCTTGTCGGCCGGCTTCACTTCGCCGTGCACCTCGTCGATGCCCAGCTTCGCGGCGACGGCCCGGGCGGTGGTCAGCCCGTCGCCCGTGGCCATGATGACGCGCAGACCCGAAGCCTTGAGCGCGGCCAGCGCCTCCAGCGTGGTCGGCTTGATCGGGTCCGACACCGCGAGCAGCCCGGCCGCCTGGCCGTCCACCGCCAGGAACATGACACTCGCGCCCTCGGCCCGCAGCGCCTCGGCCTGCGGCTTGAGTGCGTCGACCCGCACGCGCAGCTGTTCCATGAGCGCCGTGTTGCCCAGCGCCAGCTTCCGGCCGGCCACGGCGCCGCTCACGCCGATGCCGCTGCTCGATTCGAAACCCTCGGGCGTGTCCAGCGCCAGCTGGCGCTCGCGCGCCGCCCGCACGATGGCGTCGGCCAGCGGGTGTTCGCTGCCCTGGTCCAGGCTGGCCGCCAGGCGCAGCACCTCGTCGGCGGTGAAGCCGGGCGCAGGCACCGCGCGCTCGAACTGCGGCCGGCCTTCCGTCAGGGTGCCGGTCTTGTCGACGATGAGCGCGTCGACCTTTCGGAAGTTCTCGATCGCCGCGGCATCGCGGAACAGCACGCCCTGCGTGGCCGCCTTGCCGGTGGCCACCATGATCGACATCGGCGTCGCAAGGCCGAGCGCACAGGGGCAGGCAATGATGAGCACCGCCACGGCATTGATGAGGCCGTAGACCCAGCTGGGCTGCGGCCCGAAGAACCCCCAGGCGAAGAAGGTCAGCACCGCGACGGCGATGACCGCCATGACGAAATAGCCGGCGACCTGGTCGGCCATCCGCTGCATCGGCGCGCGCGAGCGCTGGGCCTGCGCGACCATCTGCACGATGCTCGCGAGCACGGTCTGCGAGCCGACCTTTTCCGACTGCATGACCAGCGCGCCGTTGGTGTTGAGCGTCGCGCCGATGAGCTTGTCGCCCACGCGCTTGGTCACGGGCAGCGGCTCGCCGGTGAGCATCGACTCGTCGACCGCGCTACCGCCTTCGATCACCACGCCGTCCACCGGCACCTTCTCCCCGGGGCGCACGCGCAGCTTGTCGCCGACATGCACGTGGCCGATGGGCACGTCTTCCTCGGTGCCGTCGGCGCCGATCCGGCGTGCCGTCTTCGGTGCGAGCCCCAGCAGCGACTTGATGGCCGCGGAGGTTTGCGAGCGTGCCTTGAGCTCGAGGATCTGGCCCAGCAGGGTGAGCGAAATGATCACCGCCGCCGCCTCGAAGTAGACCGACACGCGCCCCATCGACACGAACGACGCGGGGAACACGCCCGGCGCCACCGTGGCCACGACGCTGTAGACAAAGGCGGCGGCCGTGCCCAGGCCGATCAGGGTCCACATGTTCGGGCTGCGGTTCGCCACCGACTGCACCGCGCGCACAAAAAACGGCCAACCGGCCCACAGCACGATCGGCACGCTGAGCACGAGCTCGATCCAGCTTTGCGTGTCCATCTCGAACCACTGCAGGCGGTGGCCGGCCATGGCGAGCACGGTGACGACAACGCTCAGCGGCAGCGTCCAGAAGAAGCGCCGCTTGAAGTCTTTCAGCTCGGGATCTTCGCCCTCGTCGAGGGTCGGCATCTCGGGCTCCAGCGTCATGCCGCACTTGGGGCAGTTGCCCGGGTGGTCCTGCCGGATCTCCGGGTGCATGGGGCAGGTGTAGACCGTGCCCACGGGGCGGGGCTGCGCGAGGTCCGCAGGCGCTAGAACGAGCGGGGCAACCGGCTGTGCGCTGCGCTGTGCATACTTTGCCGGGTCGGCCTCGAACTTGGCCTTGCAACCGACACTGCAGAAGTAGACCGGCTCGCCTTCATGTTGCAAGACGTGCGGGGACTGCGTGGTCACCTTCATCCCGCAAACGGGGTCCTTCAGAACCGCATCGGTCTCGTGCAACAATTCTTCAGAGGTGGGCGGATGCGCACCATGATGCCCCTTGTGGTGTTCATGCAGGTTGGGCGACGTAGGGTTCATTCGAGTTCTCCAACGATAAACTGACTGGATGCGCCCACACGGGCGTACATGCAGTCCGCACGGGCCAAGCACAAGACCACTTCAGCCGATTGAGGCCGACGTCCCATGCGTGGCAGATCAATTCGGCGGGTAGCCTGCTTTCGTCAGGGCCGCTGTCAAAGACGCACGGTCCTCGGCGCCGTCGACGCGCAACGTCTTGGTCGGCAGGTCGACCTCGATCTTCGCCGTTGCGTCCAGGTTCTTGACTGCCTGCGCGATCCGGCTCGCGCAGCCACCGCAGGACATTGACTGGATGACGAACTCTTGCATGAGAGACTCCTTGAGTGAAAGTGACTCCAGTATCAGGCTTGACATCGTGTGAAGGTCAAGCGAATCTCTGTCGCCAGATCCTCCAACAATGTGCTTCCTCGCATTCAGGCTTCCACCTCCAGGACCATCATCAGGCCGCCGCCTCCGTCTTGCTCGACGTTATTGTTGGTCGTGTGGTGCGGGATGTGACAGTGGACCAGCCACTTGCCAGGTCGAAGCGCTTTCCAGATCACGTCGTAGCGCTGGCCCGGGCCGACGTTGACGGTGTCGGCCTGAAAGCGCGCCGATTCCGGAAGCACGTAGCCGTCCCTTGCAACGACGGTGAAGGGGCCACCATGAACGTGCATGGGATGCACGAAATTGTTGTTGCTTCCGACGAACCGCAGCTTGATGGTTTCCCCCACCTTCATCTTCACTGTGTCGGTAGCGGGAAATGCCTTTCCGTTGATGGTGAAGTAGTTCGGCAATCCGCCTTCCATCAGCATCGCCGGGTAAGTCAGGCCCTCGCGCTTGAGCCATTCCTGCAGCTGGATCACGTATTCGTGATCCGCCTTGGGGGCCTGCTCGGCCTGCTTGGGATCGATGATCAGGGCCCCATACAAACCGAAGGCCTGCTGGCGGTCCACATGGTCGTGCGAGTGATAGAAAAACGTGCCTGCCTGCTCGGTCGTGAACTCGTAGGTGTAGGAGCCACCGGGCGGAATCGGCTGCTGCGTGATCTTGGCAGGGCCGTCCATCTCGTTCGGCAGGATCAGCCCGTGCCAATGCACAGTGGTGCTCTCGGGCAACCGATTCGTCACCTTGATGCGCACCCGGTCGCCTTCTGTGACGCGAATCCTTGGGCCTGGAATCGTCGCGTTGAATGCGTAGCCCTCGACGGTCACGTCCGGCAGGATGCTCCACCGGATGACACTGGTCTCGAGGTTGAAGACCTTGATGCCGTTGTCCAGCGTGGGGACAAGATCCACGTCGCCGCGAGTCTGCGTCCCAGCGATGTGTGCGATCTCGCGCGGGTGTATGGCCGACATGTCGCGCATCGCCTGGCCGGGCGTGTCCCAGCCCATGATCATCGACGGCGGCATGATGGCGCCACCCACGTCCCGGTTCGACAGACGCATGTTCACAAACATCGCGGGCATCGTCATGCCGGCCAGCAGCATTAGCGTGGTGGTCATCGTCACGGCCGCCAGCTGCGGCCGCGTCACATTCGGCCGCATACTGTGGCCGCCGTGACCTCCCTGCGCATGGCCTGATTTATCGCGCGGCTTATCCAGCGCGGGCTGGGGGCTAGGTTCGTGGCCGGCGTGTTGGGCCGCAGGGGTGGCCGCGGCGACAGGCGTCGAGCCATGCGCATGCATTGGGGCATGCCCGGGTGCCGTGGTCACATCGGCTTGCGCCTCGACCTTCTTCTCGGGCCGACGCTCGGTCATCAGCCCGTGCTTCATCTTCCGAGACACCATCCAGACGTTGACCGGATACGCCACCGCAAAGCCGATGGCCACACCCAGTGACATCACGCCCCAAAAGACGAGCTCGGTCGGGTCCATCGCCCGCATGTCGCGGCCCATCATCAGAAGCGCCATCACAGGGGCCATGCCCGCCATCATTGAATTCATGCTGATAAATTCCGGCATGAACGACTTCTTGACGTTTTCCCAGTAGGTGCCTCCCATCATGTTCTTCATGAAGAGCGACTGGAAGATGAACAGGCCGAACGCAAAGCCGGCAACGTACTCGACGATCAGGTCGATCCACATCGGCAGCCCCAGCACCGCGGTTACGACCGCCGCCAAGATGATGCCCGTTGCATCGCCCGCCACGCAGTGGATCGTGGAGCCCACGCCCTGTTTCCACAGCGGCTTGACAAACTCTTCGTGCTCGCCGGGGGCTGGCTCTTTGTCCGCCATCACGTAGAGCAGCAAGCCCAGCGGACCGAGGTAGAGCGTGACGAGGATGAATCCCCACTTCATCACGACCGGCTCGGGGTTGTGGCGCAGCTGGTCCCATGCGACGTAGGCGGTGGACAGGGCCGCCAATACGAACCAGACGGCCAGGAAGTAGTCGATGGGTTGAGCGAACATCGAAGATCCCTTTCATTGATGGTTTCTCGCGCAGAGCCATTACGGCTTCTTCCTCCTGCCTAATTGGGGCATGGCACGAGGAATCAATTCTTGAGTGCGGCCTTCATCGAGCAGGACCGTCTTTGCAGTTCGCAGCATGAGTTCAGTCTGGCTGCGGCCTCGTCACCAGGATGACCTCCCGGAGATTCGCCTACGCATGAGAGGCTGTCTGTCGGACGCCGACCCGGTTGCGCCAAACTGATCGCGAAATTCATCGACCGTTTCGGCGCCGCCGCCGGGCCGCGCGGGATTTGCGCGTGTGCGAGGATGCCCGCGGCACACCACCTGTCTTGCCCCTGTACTTGCGGCGTTGCCAGAACAGGATGCCGAGGAAGACGCCTACGCCGATCAGCCAAGCCACGAACATGGTGCTCACCACGTTCTCGGAAACCCAGCGTCCTGTTACGTACATGGGGTGCTCCGTGTCAGCAAAAGAACGTCATCAAGAGCGGCTAGTGCAAGCCTGCGATGTAGTCGGAAACCGCTTTTATTTCACGGTCGTTCAAGCGTGCCGCCACGCCGTTCATCGGCGTGCTGTTCAATCTCGTTCCATCACGAAAAGCAGTCAGTTGCGCGGCGACGTACTCCGCGTGCTGCCCGCCCAGCCGCGGGTACTGGATCGGAATGCCTGCTCCGTTGGGGCTGTGGCAACCCGCGCAGGCCGGCACGGCACGGTCACCAATACCGCCCCGGTAGATCTTCTCGCCCAACGCCACCAGATCCTTCTCCCTCGCAAATCCGGGCTTGATGGGCTTGGAGCCCAGGAACCAGGCAACATCGCGCATCTCCTGATCGGAAAGCATCGCCGCCATGCCAGCCATAACAGCGCTCTTGCGCTTGCCGGACTTGAACTCCTGTAGCTGCTTAAGCAAGTATTCCGGATGCTGCTGAGCCAGCTTGGGATTGGCGGGAACGCTTGAATTTCCGTCGGCGCTATGACACGCCGCGCAGGACTTTGCGTTGAAAACGACTTCACCGTTCGCGATGTCCGCCTTGGCCGGCCTGGAAGTGGCTTTTTCGGTAGCGCCCATAGGCATGGGATCGGCCGCGAAAGAGGTTCCGGACGCGAGTCCGCCGAGAGCAGCAAGCAAGAGAGGCAGGAGCAATTTCATGAGGTTTTCAGGTTTTAGGGAGGCTGGCTCCGAGAGATGGCTGGAGATCGTGTCAGTCGTGTCACCCATGCGGCGCTCGTGCGTGCGACAACACGCGAATGGGCGTGCCACACTTGACGACATTGGTCGAAACGATGTCGCCCATTTCGAGGGGGGTCTCAGGATCCAGTATCACGATGTGCGCGTGGCGCTGCCCCGTCGAACGATCAGCCAGGGTGGCGAAGCGATTGAGTGCAAGCTCGTTCGGACTGGCCGTCTTCCTGCAGTCCGTGCGTCCGCTGCGTCGAATCTCGGTCGCGCGGCCGATCTCGACAATTTCGCCTGTACGCCAACCGTTCTGGAAATCGCGAAACCGCTGGTAGAAACCGGCGCAGCCCGATAGACCGATGGAGACTGTCAGGCTAAGAATCCCCGTTGCCACAGGGCGTGCCATGTCGACGAGGATGTGTTTTATCTTCGTCATATCGGAAGAAACAACCTGCGGCATGTGACCACAAGATCGGCTAGGACTCATCGCCGCCGTGGCTTGCGCCGTCCAGCTTGCGAAAGTAGAGACCGCTGAACACAGGCACGCAGCGCTCGGGAAACCCGGGAAGATAGATGGAGCGCTCGTGAACTTGCCATGCATCACGCAAGGCATAACCCTGCGTCTCGATATCGCTGATGAAACGCTGGCGGTTGTAGACGTACATCGGTGAGAAGCATCCATTGCCGATGTTCTGCGTCGTGACATAGTCTTCGCCGTCGTACAGGGGCAGCTTGTTCAGCAAGATGTGCCGCGGACAATCTTTACCCTCGGCAAGCAGATTGGCAGGGTGCGCATTTTCCAGATAGTGCAGAGCTCCGGCAGATATCCAGATGTCATTGCCATCCAGTACCTGGCCTAGGCTGGCCGCGTCTGAAAAACCCAATGCACTGACCTCTGCCTGGAAAGCCATTTCTCTGCCGATGGAGGCGATTGCAGGCACTTCAACGACATGCCACGACAAGTCGCGCGGCATCTCAAAGTAGCGGCGGTAGGCGTAGTAATGGACACCGACCGAGCCGCCGATGTCGAGCACCTTGGTGGCACCGTCTCTGAATGCACGGTCGAGCCACCACATCACCGGATAGTCGTAGGCGAACACCTTCTTCGTGCGGATGTCCACGTACTCGGCCGCCAGGGGTGCGTGGTCAAACTCCGGACTGGCGGGAAGCCAGGCCCGGGCTTGCGCAAACTCCTCGAACACGCCAAAGTAGCCAGCGAACCCTGTTGCGGATAAGAACCGTCTGCGCCGCCAGCGCTGCAATGCCGGCCGCGTGAGCGGCCCTTCCAGGATTCGCCGCAGGACTTGTGCCGCATCGGAGTCAGCCATTATTTCCTCCGTCCGCTTGATGAGCGATGCCGACCAGCTTGCGTGTGGTGTTAGCGAGCCGATTCGATCTTGGTGACAACGATCTTTCCGTCGACCTTTTCCGCCAGGAAGCGGACCTTGGCGCCGGTCTCGACTTTGTCGAGCATGGCGTCGTCCTTGACGCCGAACACCATGGTCATGCCGGGCATGTCCAGGTTCTTCAGCGGACCGTGCTTGATCGTGAGCTTCTTGTTGTCCTTGTCCACCTTGCGGACCTCGCCCTCGGTGAGTTCAGAGGCTGCAGGGTCCGAGCCGCCGGCCGCAGGGGTCTTTTCGGACATGCCTGGCATATCGGCCATGGACTTGGAGGATTGTGCGTTGGCTGCGCCAACGAACGACAGGGCGGCAACAAGGGCCAGGAACGCAAAGCGTTTATTCGACATGAGACTCTCCTGAAGGAATTGAGGTTTTGCATTCCGCAGCGCTTTCGATGGAAGGAGCGCTGCGAAATCGCCGTAAGTCGCACTTACTTGCTGGACTTGGAGACCTTCACGGCCCCTTTCATTCCGGCGTCGTAGTGGCCCGGTTGCAGGCAGCCGAAGTCGACCTTGCCGGCCTTGGTGAACTGCCAGACGATCTCGCCGGTCTTGCCACCAGCCAGGGTCACCATGTTCGGATCGGCATGCTCCATCTCGGGGTTTTTCTTCATGGCCTCGTAGTGCTCCTTGAGTTCCTTCTCGGTGCCGAGCACGAGTTCGTGCTTGATCTGGCCCGAGTTCTTGATCACGAAGCGCACGGTCTCACCCTGCGTGACGGAGATATCGGCAGGTGTGAAGCGCATGTTGTCCGCCATGTCGACGTTGATGGTGCGCGTGGCCTTAGCGGCCAGGCCAGGCTTGCCGATCGCTTCGTCGGCGTCGTGGCCGTGACCGCCAGCGTGAGTGCCCGATGCGGAAGCACCGGCGGCAGCCAGTGCAACCAAGGCAGCGAGCGCGGTATTGCGGAAGATGGATTTCATGTGTTTCCTTTGAGAGTTGAGGTTGGAAGAATGCGAGAAAGATCAGTGGCCTGAGTGGCCACTGGCGGGTTTGCGGATCTGAACTTCGATGTTCTTAGCGGGCATGTTCTGAGGAGCCATTGCGGCTGCGCCGGCACCGCGCTGGCGCGAGGTTTCTGGTGCCGGGCCGTTCAACTCGTAGGCCACCGTGCCCTTGGGATGCTTGAACCAGCCGGGATTCGAGTAGTCCCCCGGCTTCTGGTTCTTGCGCACCTTGACCACGCTGAACATGCCGCCCATCTCGACCGAACCGAACGGACCTTCGCCCGTCATCATTCGCGCGGTATTGTCGGGGATGGGCATTTCCATCTCGGCCATGTCGGCCATGCCACGCTCGCCCATGACCATGTAGTCGGGCACTAGGCTGGAGATCTGCTTGGCCACATCCTTGTGATCGAGGCCGATCATGGTCGGTACGTCATGGCCCATGGCGTTCATCGTGTGATGGCTCTTGTGGCAGTGGAAGGCCCAGTCGCCTTCCTCGTCGGCCAGAAAATCGATCTGGCGCATCTGGCCGACCGCCACGTCGGTGGTCACCTCGTACTGGCGCGAAGACTTGGGCGTCGGCCCACCATCGGTGCCCGTGACCAGGAACTCGTGCCCGTGCAGATGGATGGGGTGGTTCGTCATCGTCAGGTTGCCGATTCGGATGCGCACTTTGTCGTTGAGCCGGACGTTCAGCGAGTCGATGCCCGGGAAGATTCGGCTGTTCCAGGACCACAGGTTTTGGTCCAGCATCGTCATGATCTTGGGCGTGGCACTGCCGGGCTCTACGTCGTAGGCATTGAGCAGGAACACGAAGTCGCGGTCGACCTTCTCGATCAGTGGATGCTCTGCCTTCGGGTGCGTGACCCAGAAGCCCATCATCCCCATCGCCATCTGCGTCATTTCGTCCGCATGCGGGTGGTACATGAAGGTGCCGGGGCGACGTGCTACGAACTCATAGACGAAAGTCTTGCCCGGCCGGATCGGCGGCTGGTTCAGGCCCACGACCCCGTCCATGCCGTTGGGAAGCCGCTGACCATGCCAGTGGATGCTGGTGTGCTCGGGCAGCTTGTTGGTCACGAAGATCCGTACCCGGTCGCCTTCGACTACTTCGATGGTCGGGCCGGGCGACTGGCCGTTGTAGCCCCACAGGTTGGCCTTGAAGCCCGGTGCCATCTCGCGCACCACCGGTTCGGCCACCAGGTGAAATTCCTTGACGCCGTTGTTCATGCGCCAAGGGAGGGTCCAGCCATTGAGCGTGACCACGGGGTTATAGGGCCGGCCGCTCGCAGGAGCGAGCGGCGGCATCGTGTTAGGAGAGGTCTGAAGCACGGGCTCTGGCAAGGCTGCCATTGCTACCTTGCTCACGCTGGCCGCGGCGACAGCCCCGGTGATGGCGCCGGCGCCGGTGATGAAGTTGCGTCTGCTGGTCATGTCGTTCAATTCATTGATGGGGTCAGTGCGCGGCAGCAGCGGAGGCTTCACCGCCGCCACCGGCCATCGAGCCACCCGTCGCGGTGGGCTTGCCCATCACCGAGGCGGAGAGTGCCGCGTCGGCCAGCCAGAACTGCTGCTGGGCGTTGATGGCGTTGGATACGCTGGAAATCTGATCGCGTGCCTCGGCGAGCAACTCGAAGACGCCGATCAGCATCCCGTTGTAGCGAAGCACGTTTTCGTCGGCCATGGCCTGACGCAGCGGGACGATCTCGTCGCGGTAGTGGCGCGCGATGTCGTAGGCAGTGCGGTAGGCCGAATACCCCTCGCGCAGTTGCGAGGCCGCGCCGCGAACCGTGGCGTCGTACCGGTTCGCTGCGGCCAGCGACTGTGCATTCAGCATGTCGCGCTGTGCCGACCCCCAGTCGAATAGCGGCAGGCGCATGCCGAGCTCGAAGCCTCGGCGGGTGCTCTTTGTGTTCTCCGCGTTGTCGAAAACGGTGTCGCGTCGGCCACCGACCTCGACATCGATGAAGGTCGACAGCAGGTTGATGCCTTGCGACTTGCCCGCCACGTCCAGTTGAGCGCGCGCGAGCTGGACATCCAAACGCTGCTCGGTCGCGGTCGCCGCGACTTCCTTCGCCTCACGAGGGGCCTTGGGCAGGTCAGGCAGACGTTCGGGCAGCGTCAACTTGGCAGCCTGCTCATCATTCAACCCTAAGACACGAATCAACTCTTCGCGCGCAGCGGTGGTGGCGTGCTGTGCCGCGGCGAGCTGGGTCGCCGCATCCGCATAGAACACCTGTTGGCGTGCACGCTGCAGCTTGGAGAAATTCCCAATGAGCTGCATCCGGCGGGCGAGCTCGGCGCTGGCCTGGGCAGACTTGTTCACCTGTTCGGCGTACTGCAGCGACTGCTGCGCGGCAACCGCACGGACCCAGGCTTGCTTGACCTGCGTGACCTGGTCGACGACGGCACTGGTCAGTTGGACCTTGGCCTGACTGGCTTGGCTTCTGGAGATCGACAAGCGTTGTGGCAACAGGATGAGGTCCACCAGTCCGAACGACAGCAGACGGTCCAACTCGAGCTCACTGTTCAGTCGGGTGCGTGCGAATGAGAGGATCGGGTTCGGCAGTCGGCTGCTCTGGTTGGTCGCTGCGATGTCGCCCCAACTCTGCGCGATCAAGGCCTGGACGGACGGACTGTTGGCCAGTGCCAGCTGAACCGCGTCGCTCTGCGTCAATGGCTTTGCAAGAAGTTCCTGCGACAAGGCGGCGCGGCGGTCGCGTTGCTCCTGGGTCCTGCTGAGTTCGAGCTTTCCACCGGTGAACTGCTGAGCTTTGGTGTTGGTCTCGCTCAGGGCATCGTCGATACTGACCGACGCGCACCCGGCGAGGACGGCCGCCGCGACGGCAACAGCTGTCAAGCGAAGGACCCGTTTCATGGCTTCTCCTTCTTCGCAGGCATAGGCATCGAATGGCCTGACTGAGCGGCCGGCGTAGCAGTTGCAGCCTTGGGCGTTTCGGCCTCGGCTGCGCCGGAATTCGACGCTTCCTTAGCGTAGGCCTGCCAGCCGCCGCGTCGGTAGACCGTCTCGTTAGCTTCTTTCCAGGGAATCGGCTTTTCGTCGGCAAAGGGCTGATAGCCCTCGAGCGCCGATCTGTAGGTCAGGACTGGCGGCGGTGTCGCAGTCGTTGCAGCACCGGCAGGCGCGGGCATAGCAGCCGGGGTGGGCGCCGAAAGTTGAGCGACAGCGGCCAGCGCCACCATAGCGGGGAAAACAGCCAGCCAACGGGCCAGCGATAGATGGAACATGGAGTCCTCGTAAGTTCATGAACGGAGTGCGTCAGAGCTGCCCGAAAAAGGCATGACGCAGGCGATGCACAAGCGTTCGCGGCGGTCCGTGATTTGGTTCACAGGCGCAGCGAACGCCACTAGGCGCGAGGAGGTTTATCTAGAACGTGTGGCGCGAGCGTGGCCACAGTGATGGCGGGCTCCGCCAGATCGGCGCGAGGAAGGTCGTGGAAGACGGCCAGCTCCAGCGTGCAGGTCAGCGCGGTGGCATGGCACGCGCCGCAGGTTCCGCACTTGTGCATCGCGTCAGGTTCCGCGCTTGCGGTCTTGGCGATGCTGTCTTTCGCGGGCGGCTTGGTGGCTTGTGACGCCTCGTGGTGATGGTCGCCACGCCCGTCCGCGTGCGGACGGGCGTGGTCGTGCATCCCGGACCGCTCGGCGGACATTTCCGTCATCGCACTGGCGTGTCCAGGTCCGCAAAAGACCATGGCCGCCGCCGCGTACCCTTGGAACGGTACGGCAAACATCATGATCCAAAGGACGAACAGGCGAACCCGGTGCATACGGCGAATTCTAAATCGAGCAGTGTGCCAAGAGGCCTGTATGGACGTCCAGTTTTGCGCGCAAACCTTAGGGCTGCGCTTGTGCGCGAGCCTTGCTCGCGTCACCTCTGGGCGCTGGCAGGGGGGCACCGAGCCGAGAAGCGGCATCCCAGTTGGGCTGCTTCTGCGCGGCTTCTAGTTCTGCCACCACTTCAGCCCGCGACTTGGCGGCTCCGACCTTCGGCGTGTTCATCGATCCCCAGCGCAGCATGCTGGCCCCAGCAGGGGTTTTCTGTGCGTCCGCGAGTTCAGCCGATACCTGGGCCTGGGATTTTGCTTGTCCCGCTTCATTTGCGTGATAGACCACGCCGGCTTCGTTGGGCGCAAAGTGGGACGGGCCTTCTGCGTAGACCGCAAACGGCGCGACGAATGCAACTCCTGCACCAACGGCAAGTGCGAGCGACAGGACTTGACGGTTCTTCATGGTAGGTCTCCTTCAATTATTTGCTCGACTTCGCGAGCTGCACTGAACACGTCGGCATCGAATGCTGAGCCGGCGATGCCAGTCAATTGGCTGGCATGCAACGACTCTAGGAAGCCAGTCCGCCAATCACCCGCCACTTGGATTACAAAGAAGTAATCCACGCACGCGACCCCACGCCGTAGCATTCGACAATGCGAATCCTAGTCATCGAAGACGAACACAAACTGGGCGACTACCTCGTCAAGGGCCTGACCGAGAGCGGCTTCGTGGTCGACCTCGCGCGCACGGGCATCGAGGGGCGCAGTCTTGCGCTCGATGGGGACTACGACCTCCTGGTACTGGACGTGATGCTGCCGGGCATCGATGGGTTCGCCGTTCTGGAGGCCCTGCGCAAATCCAAATCGATGCCTGTACTGATGTTGACAGCCCGAGATGAAGTGGCAGACCGCGTGCGAGGCCTCCAAAGCGGCGCGGACGACTACCTCGCCAAGCCCTTCGCGTTCTCCGAACTGCTGGCACGAATCCAGGCGCTGCTGCGGCGCGGCAAGCTCCATGAGGTGTCCAACTACACGCTCAGAGACCTGAACCTCGATGTAGTGGCGCGCAAGGCGACGCGCAATGGGCACCGCTTGGAGCTGACCGCCAAGGAGTTCGCGCTGTTGACGCTGCTCATGCGCCGCCAAGGCAACGTGCTGTCGCGCACCCAGTTGGCTGAACAGGTGTGGGACATTAATTTCGACAGCGACACCAACCTCGTGGAAGTAGCCATTCGGCGATTGCGCAGCAAAATCGACGATCCTTTCGAAGAGAAACTACTGCACACGGTGCGCGGCATGGGGTATGTGCTGGAGAGCCGGCAGGGCAGCGGATCGTGAACGCCGCCGGAACCATCCGCGAGCCCGATGCAACGGCGACCTCCGCGGTCGTCAAGCCGACGGCAACCGATGCCGCCTTCCCCACCGAAAGCACAGGCTCCATCCAGGTCGCGCTGTCTCGCTGGTTTGCAGCGCAGGCTTTGATCGGCCTGAGCCTCGTCTGCGTGGCGATCTACGCCGTCACCGCGTGGAGCTTTCAGGTCAAGCAGACCAGCGAATTCGAGCGGCAGTCCGAACTGATCAAGCACCTGATTCAAGAGTCGCGCGACGACCCAGGACGCGACGGGCTGCGCCACAAACTGGACGACTTCTTTTCGACTCACGCAGAAATCAGTCTTGTCTTGCGTCGCGGCGACGAGGCTATTTACTCGAGCAGGCCCACGCGGGCATCTGCGCATTGGCTGTGGACGCCGACAGAGGAGCACCAACCACAGCCGGGTGACGCTGCCATGCAGTTGCAACTGGGCATCGACATCCAGGAGGACACCCGGCTCCTGAATCGGCTAGCTTGGACGCTCGTCGGCGCTGTCGTGCTGGGCTCATTGCTAATCGCGTTGACTGGTGCGTTGCTTGTGCGCCGAGGCCTGAAACCTTTGAAGAAGCTGATTCAGCAGACCGCCGCCACGGGACCCGCGCACCCGGGACGGCGCATCGATCCCTCCCCGTATGCCTCCGAAATCACTCCCTGGGTCGTACAGTTCAACGCAGTGCTCGACCGGGCGGAGCAGGCCTATCAGCAGTTGGAATCGTTCAATGCGGACGTTGCGCATGAATTGCGCACGCCGCTGGCCAACCTCATCGGGATGGTGGAGGTCGAGTTGGCGCGGCCAAGGTCGATCGAGGAGTTGCGCGACGCCTTGCTGTCGGCGCTGGAAGAAGCAAGGCGCGTCTCCGCGATCGTGATCGACATGCTCTTCCTGTCTCATGCGGACCGCGGCGCCGTCGCCCGCCGCTCGACGCCAGTCAGCCTGGCCGACCAAGTGCGCACGGTGTTGGACTTTCACGAGGCCACGCTCGAAGACGCGGGGTTGAAGGTGCATGTCAGCGGCGATGCGCACATTGGTATCGACGCCGGCCTGGTGCGCAGGGCGCTATCGAACCTACTGAGCAACGCGAGCCGGTATGCGGCTCCGGGCTCGACCATTGCGGTTGTGATCGACACGCAGCCCGACGGCGTCTGGGTCAAGGTTGCCAACCGCGGCGAACCCGTCCCGGTCGACGTGCTACCCAATCTTTTCAAACGCTTCTTCCGGGCAGAGCGCTCTCGGACAGACTCGTCAGAGCACCATGGGCTCGGCCTGGCGATCGTCGCCGCGATCGCGCGAATGCATGGAGGCCAGACCCGCGCGACATCCCGATCGGGCATTACTGAAATCAGCTTTTCGATGAAGCCAGAAGGCTGATACGCCTTGCTCATTGCATCGCCCATCACTGGCGATGCAAGGTTCGCCCTTGCCTGATGAGGTCTTTTTGCCTGGCTAGGCTCCAGGCCGACTGGCAGGATTCCCGCACAAGACGCAGACTCGGGCCCTCGAGCCGTGCTTCAATAACGGTGTCGCGCCCGGCGCCTTCCAACCTTCTGCGCTCATGTCCCTTGGTCTTGAAGTACTCATCGCTCACTGGAAGTCCGATTCGTTGAGCACCTACAACTCGTGGTTTCTGTGGGACGAGCGACTGAAGAATTTCCGCTCCATCCGACGGGGCCTGGCCCAGGTGGTCAAGGACATCGATGCAGGGACCTTCGGAAGCTCGTTTCGCGGCTCTTCGCTCGAGACCGTCGTCGGGTCGGTGGCGGAACAACGCCAGATATTCAAGGGCGCCGACCACGCGTTTCTCTGGAAGCCGAAGTTGCGCATCCCTGACATCTACGAAAACACTGCCAATCAACGCGCCTTCGCCCGACTGCTGCATGCCTGCGACTGCTGCGACAACGCCGAAGAGGTGGTCGAGGCCATCCGCCGCATCGACGCGCATGGGATCAAGGGCCTCGGACCAGCGGTGGCGAACCTGCTGTACTTCGTCCATCCCACGATCGTGATGCCGTTCAACACGGCGATTGTGAAAGGCTACAACGCTGTCACGGGGAGCAACGTCAAGCTCGGCAAGTGGGATCACTACCTTTCCATGCGTGAGGGCTGCCTTCGGCTGAACGCTCAGCACCGCCGACTGCTGTCCAACGACATGGGAGCGCTGGCGGGATTGCTTTTCGACATCGGCTCGGGCCGGTACACGGCGCCGCCGGGCACAGACGAGGTCGCAGCCCTTCAGGGCTGGGAGGCCGACCTCGAGAAGGTTCGCGAAGATTCGGCCGCCGCTCACAAGCGCTGGGCCGCGGAGCGCGAGAGCGACGCGACCCACACGCAAATTCAGGGATGGCTGCGCGATCTGGGCAAGTCGCTCGGCTTCGGCGTCTGGATCGCCTCGAACGACCAGGGGCGCGGCTATGCGGGTGGTCGGCTCGGCGACGGTTGCCTGGCGCAACTGCCCGCAGGCGCCCAGCCCGGCCTGGACTCGGTGCGCCTGATTGACGTCATCTGGGTGGAGCCCGACGGTTCGAAGATCGCTGCAGCTTTCGAGGTGGAGCACTCGACTTCCATCTACTCTGGCATCGTGCGAATGCTAGATCTCGCACTGGGCACTGCGCTGGGCGTCGGGGTGTCGATGTTCCTGGTGGCGCCCGATGCGCGTCGCGAAGATGTGCGGCTTCAGCTACGTCGCCCCGCGTTCTCGCGGGTCGCCGAACTTGGCATCCGATATTTGCCCTACAGCGAACTCGAGACGCATCGTGAAGCGATCGGACGATTTGGCTCGGGCTTGAAGCCGTTGAACGAGATCTCCCACTTGCTGTGACTTGAATTCGGCCGTTGCTGGCGAGCGCTTTGAAGGCTTGGGGACGCGTCGCTTACAAGCAACATCTCTGGCTTGGCCTATTCCGTCTCACCGGCATCTACAACTGCCAGTGAGAGAGAGGACCTTCTCGCAGGCAAGTGTCTACCCGGTCTTGGGGCTTCCCGAATGGCGAGTGGCTATCCATATCAGTGCCGCTGCATCGAGAACCGACTGAATCACGCAGAAAGAAGGCTCCTGCATGACTCGGCCAGCCACATAGTCATTCAATGCGACATCGTCCGACAAGCAGCGGTGCATTCCTTACAGGCTTTGGCGCAAGCCTCGCAGTGTTCTTCCTTGTGCTTCGCGCACTCTTCGCCGCATGCATCGCAGATATCCGTACATAGTGCGCATATCTGCTTGCCATGTTCGCTATCTCGGGCCATGGCGGCCGCCGCGAAATGACAGGCGGCGGCGCAGTCGAAGTCTAGTGCAATGCACCTCGCCATCACCTTGACGTCATCTTCTTCAGGCACGCAGATGCGCAGTGATTGCAGGCGATAGCGCATCCGTTGCATGCTTCGATGCATGCAACGTAACTCTCATGTGACATTTCCAGCTCCTTCGAAGTGAATGCCGGTGGCCCGGCTAGAACATGGGCTGCCGAAACTTGACACTCAATGCTTGCTGTCGGTTCGGTGAAACCCTAGTCACCACGACGCCCTACCGCATTCAATCAGATGGCAGTTACTTGGGCGTTCCGCCTTGACTAGGGTCTCTGTGCGGACGTGTTTCGCGAACCGCCGCTTTTTCTTGGGCTCTGGCCTCCGGCCTGGACGTCTTCTTCACAGCCGAGCCTTCACCCTCGGAGGTACTGCCATCCTTGATCGGCTTGACGCCTGCCGGCTTCGCGCTCCTTTTAGCTTCGGCCGCTGCCTGTGGCTTTGTATTCGTCTGCGGAGCGGCCTCAGACGTATGGTTTTGCGCGAAAGCGGCACCCGAAAACATAAGGGCTACACCAAATCCGATGAGCGCCTTCGTCAAAAATGAACTGTTGCGTTGAGGTATCGACATAAAAATCTCCTGTAGTGGTTGCCGGGGGTTTGGGTGGATGAACATTTGCCGTTCCTTCGAGCATTTTTTAGGCGCGCGAATCAACTTTAGGGCGGGGTTTGGGTTAAAGCCGTACGCGCGCATTTCAGTTCCGTAAGCCGTTCGCGCTCCGTCACCCCGATGGCGAACAGAATCGAGCTCCGTGCGCGCTGAGCAAAGCGTCCAGATCGGTAGTGCTCGAAGATGAGCCCGGCGTGGGGCCGGCTGGCCCATCATCGACAGCGATGGCATCCCAAGAGAATCTGGGACGCGTGATGATGCTGATGTGTTCATTGGCCTCCAACGAGTGGTCCGATCCGTTGGGCGGAGGCAGCGGCCTAGTCATTGTGTTTCCTGATGAGTGCCGGAAGATTGCTCGGTGAGCTGCTTGAACTCTGCCGAAGAAAGCTTTGGCAGTCGCTGCAAGAAAGCCACCATCGACCACAGCGCCTGGTCGTCATGGGTGGATCCCCATGCTGGCATGCCCGTCATCTTGATGCCGTGCTTGATTACCCAAAATGCCCTCGCCGGATCGTGAACCCCATGGGTGTAGAGATTGGGTGGCTGCGGGTTCAGTCCCTTGCGCAGATCGGAGTTGTCCTTACCCGGCGCCAGATGGCATTGGACACACATTTGCGCATACTGCCTTGCCCCTGTTGCAACCATTTGCGGCGCGTCCAGATCCGGCACAGTGATTCCACTGGCACGTGCCGAGATGGAGCGCTCGCGGATTGACGTCAATGCGGCGAGGACGATGCTGGAGTGCGCGTCATCTGCCGCCACGTTGTAGCCGCCTCGCCACCAAACGCTCGCGAGCGTTGCAGCGGCAATCGAAATTCCTACGGCGATCCAGATCGCGAATCTGATGGTCGATTTGGACATGGTGTGCTCCTGTCAGAACCAGAATCTCACGCCTGCCACGAACTGAGTGTCCCTGACACGCTCACCTGCCTGCCTTGCGTAAGTCGCCGTGTTCCCGATTTTTCTCGACCAGGTCACGCCCAGGTAGGGGGCGAACTGCCTAGTCACCTCATAGCGCAAGCGAACTCCCAGTTCCAAGTCGGATAGCCCTGACCCGATACCGCGTTGCGGATCATTCTTGCTGTAGAAGTTGGCCTCGAGCTTGGGTTGGAGAATCCACTTCTGGGTCAGAAGCACCTCGTAGCGCAGTTCAACGCGCGCCGCGAGTGTGCCGCCTGACCCCACATACGCGGTCGCTTCTGTTTCGAACCAGTACGGTGCGAGGCCTTGCACACCGAACGCCAGCCAACTGCGCGAGCGACCTGCACCTCCGTTGTCGTGCCGCAATCCCAGTTGCGTGCTCCAGAACGTTGCCACTGCGTGGTCCCAAAGTGCTTCAGTGCGAAAAGCATCGAGTCGGCCCCCCCGACGCTCACCCTCAGCTTTGATCCACACCTTGTTGTAGTCGCCCCCATACCAAGCTTCGAGGTTGAGGTTCTGACCGCGCGCATCCCGTCCCCTTGCGTACTCCAACTCGTTCACGAGGATCCGCCCAAAACGCTCGTCGTCCGCCATCCCCATGCCGGACATTGCCATCTTTGGCATTCCTTCGGCATAAGCATCAGGATCGCGGGCATCAGGCGGAGGGCTGTCACCTTGCATGGGTCCCGTGTTAGGCATGGATTCCATGCTCATATCGGGCATGCCCTTCATG
>NZ_JBWKYF010000066.1:0-18646 GCF_059423605.1 Variovorax sp. GW460-12-1-14-LB1 | reverse complement strand
TCCGAGCTGCCACCCTTCATGCCGGGCATGCCCTTCATGTCCGAGCTGCCACCCTTCATGCCGGGCATGCCCTTCATGTCCGAGCTGCCACCCTTCATGCCGGGCATGCCCTTCATTTGTCCGTGTTGCATCGGCGGGGTGGCGGGCGGCGTCTTTCTTTTCTTCTGCTCGATCAAGGATTTCGTTGGTGCAGGCTTGGCTGGCACACGTTCTTTCGAGCCTGGGCCAGACATGTCCATCCCCTCCATGCCGGTCATGTCGTCCATGCGTTTCACACCGCCATCTTGGGCGATCGCGAGCCCGGCGAAACAGACCGACAGTGATCCAAGCACGACGGCTATTCCGCTACGCGTAAACTTAAGCTGACTCTTGTTCATGACACATGCACCTCTCGAAACATGCCTGCTTCCATGTGGTACAGCAAGTGACAGTGATAGGCCCAACGACCGATTGCATCGGCCGTCACGCGATAGGCCACTCGCTGCGCTGGTTGCACATTGATCGTGTGCTTGCGAACCAGGAACTCGCCTTCGGGAGACTCCAGTTCTCCCCACATTCCGTGCAAGTGGATCGGGTGATTCATCATCGTGTCGTTGACAAGCACCAATCGAAGGCGTTCGCCAAAGCGGAAATGCACGGGCTTCGATTCAGAAAATTTCTGCCCGTCGAAGGACCACATGAACCGCTCCATGTTGCCGGTGAGGTGGAGTTCGACATCGCGACCGGGGTCCCTGTTGTCGATCGAACCTCCGATCGTGTGGAGATCGGCATAGGTCAGGACTCGCCTGCCGTTGTCGCGAAGATTGATGCCCGGGTCATCGAGATTCATGCGCGGCATGTCGACGTGCATGTCCACGCCGGGGCCGTACTCTGTGCGGGCGTGGCGAACACGGGGAGGCTTCATTGGGGACTGCTTTCCACCTCCTGCGCTCATTTTCGCCATGCTCGAGTGGTCCATGCCTTGCATGTTCCCCATCTCTTGCATCCCGCCCGTACCCTTGGTTGCTTCCATGGTCCCCATCGATCCCATGGCGCCCATCATGTCGGTCATCGTCAACCAGTGAGGTTTGTCTAGCTCAGGGACGGGAGCCTGCATGCCGGCGCGAGGTGCAAGCGTGCCGCGAACGAAATTGGTGCGGTCGATCGACTGCGCAAAGAGGGTGTACGCCCTGTCGTCGGTCGGCTCGATGAGCACATCATAAGTTTCGGCAACGGAGATCCGGATTTCATCCACCGTCACCGGATGGACGTCTTGACCGTCCGCAGCGATGACAGACATCTTCAGGCCCGGTATGCGGACGTCAAAGATCGTGGTGGCTGAACCGTTGATCAACCGAAGCCGTACTTTCTCGCGGGGTTGGAATATGCCGGTCCAATTGTGATCGGCGCTCCTGCCATTGATCAGATATCGCGCGGCGTTGCGCAGTTCAGCGGTGCCGGTCAGATCGCCGAGGTCGGTCGGGACCATGCGCATGCGATTCCACATCTTTCGCTTCTCGAGTGCCCCTTGGAGGCCCATTTCGGCAATGTCCCTTTTGAAATCACCGAGTGTTGGCTGATTGAAGTTGAAATACCCGCTCATGATCTTCAACTTCCTGAATAGCTCCTCTGGTACACCATCCGTCCAGTCGGAAAGCAGGATCACGTGTTCGCGGTCGGCTTTGAAGCGAGGGCCGTCGGCGGCGTCGATCACGATGGGGCCATACAGCCCCGTTTGTTCCTGAAATCGGGAATGGCTGTGATACCAGTAGGTGCCGGTCTGCTTGACCGGGAAGCGATAGACGAATGTTTCCCCCGGCGCAATTCCGTTGAAGCTCAGCCCTGGCACACCATCCATGTCTGCGGGCAACAAGATCCCATGCCAGTGAATCGAACTGGCCACTGGAAGTCGATTGGTCACGCGCAGCGTAACTGTGTCACCCTCGCGCCATCTGAGTGTTGGCGCGGGAATTTGGCCGTTGACCGTCGTTGCGATGCGAGGCTGGCCTGTGAGATTGACGGGTGTTTCTGCGATTTCGAGATCGAACTCTTTCCCGCGTAGTTCCGCGCGTTCGGGTTCAGCCGTGGCCGCCCAGGTCCGCGAAGAAGGCAACGTTAGCCCACCTATCGCGCCGGCAGAACTCAACCTCACCACAAATTTGCGGCGGTCGACGCCGTTCGGCGGCGGCTTCACGGTTGGCCCCCTTTCATATTTGAGGGGCGCGCTCGAGCGGGGTCGATGGGGCCGTTCTTTGTAGCTGATTGACGCCAACAGTGGGACAGCGTTACAGCAATACAGCGGGCGCGACTACCGGAAGAAGGGGTAAGCCCGCACGCGGAATGGCTCTTGAACAGAGTTGATGGATGGCGCATGTGATCCTCGAGGTTTATGGGCGGAATGGGTCGCGGTCGCACGAGACGGGAGGCAATTGCCTGCGATGGTAAGTGTTCGGACTGGCCGTAGGGTCGAGCCGGTGCCTACGACCTGGGGCGGGCGCTCGAGGAGGGGGCGAAACTTGTTGGCAGAGTTCGGGGCTCTGCCAGGTCCGCTGTCGGAAGATACTGAGCACGGACGATAGGGGCATCCAGTATCAAAGGCACCGCGTGGCATGCGCCGCAGGTCCCGCTTTTGTACGCACTGCTTGAGTAGTTATCATGGTGCGCGGTGACTTCATCGTCCACGGCATTGAATGGTGTTGTGTCAGGCACGACAGCGCGTGAGTACCGGTGCGGATCTGCTCGAGTTGCCGTTGCGGCCTTGGCATGCTCGGTCTCACAAAAAGCCATAGACGTTGCCGTGCTTCCCTGAAAAGGGACGGCCAGTATGAGCGCCCAAAAGAGCAAAGCTCGAAAGCAGGACATGCAGCAGCGACCCTAGGGTTCGATCATGCAGTTGACCAGATTTTAGTCTGATGATTGGCAACTGGCGAGTGCCGTCTGTCGGAGAATTGCTGATTCGATCGTCGGATCAGCCGAGTTCGACGTTGGTGTTTGCAGGTCGAGAAGCCTATGTCCCGGTGTCCGCCTGACGCATGTAGAGCAACGCGGTCGAGCGCCCTTGCTGATGACATAACTGTAATCTGCATGTGCGGTAACTCGCAGATCCGTAGCCTAAAGTTGATGCATCGGAAAGAGATCAATCAAGTAATTGTTCATTTCCGCATTGCCAACCCTCTGATTGCCAAAGGATCGAACATGAAGACTTCCCTCAAGACCTCTCTGGTGCTGGCCGCACTGCTTGGTGCCGTCGCTGGCCCCGTACTGGCCGGCAACTATGCCGAAGGCGACCCTCGTCCCGCACCGCTGGCATCGAGCACCAGCCGCGCCGCAGTGGCCTCGGATACCCAGCGCTGGTTGCAAAGCGCGGCCGATCAGGGCTACCCGGAGGGCAACCCGCGTGCCGTCGTGAGCGTGTCGGCCAATAGCCGTGCGGTGGTCCAGGCGGACACGCTGGCCTGGATGCGTTCGGGTCTGGCTGCGGCCATGAGCGGCGAAGCGGGTGCGGACACAGCTCGCCCCGCCTACCGGCAAGCCGCTGCCGCATACGCACGCCTGCGCGGTGAGCAGCCGGAGTTCGGCACGCCGGTGGAGCGCCTTACCCAACAGGGCCAAATGCCGGACGCCCCGGCGACGGTTCGCCGCTGATCTTTGGGGGGGGGCAGTCCGATACCGCGAGCGACGTGCTGCCAGAGAGTTGAGCGTCGACAACGACGTTCGTGCCAACCGCAAGCCGTGCATGCCGCCACGGTTTCCCCCTTTTTCCATGCAAAAGCCTAGAATTCGTGGGACCGCTTCGCAAGCATTGACTTCATTGGCAGCGTTTCTCGCGTTCTTTTAATGGCCATCAACGCAACCCTCCACACTCGGCTCGCCAACGCATCCTGCGCTGGGCGTGCGCGTGTGCTGGCGTCGCCGGGGGCGCTGCGATGACGCGCGCGCTTGTGAGGATGGTGGCCCGCGGCCTGATCGGGTTGCTGTTTTTTTCGCAGCTGGCGATCGCCGCTTACGCCTGCCCAGCGCTCTCCGCGAGTTTGGCTGGTGACTCGTCCCCCGCGATGTTCGTCCCGATGGCGCAGGATGCTGCTATTGCACAGGAGGACGCCCGCGGCTTCGCCATGCAAGTGTCGCCTTGTGCTGACATGGTCGGAGCGACGGACTCGGGCTCCAGCAACCTGTGTGCTGAGCACTGCAAGTACGGGCAGCAAAGCGACCATTCGTCCACGGTGTCGGTCCCCGCGGTTTTGCTGTCAACGCTTTACCCGATGACCCCCTGGGCGCCTGAGACAGCGCCCCCTGTGCGCCCTGCAGCGGCCTCCCTGAGTGCATTGGTTGCGGCATCGCCGCCGCACGCCATCCTGCACTGCGTTTACCGAACTTGATCGCCTCCGACCTTGCGCCGCCGGCCTGTTGTGGGTCGATGCGGCGCGTCGGTCGTGCCTTGCCGTGTCCGTCGGGTTGTGCTCGGCCGAGCCGGCGTGGCCCGACAACCTACCCGCAGGTTCGTCAGGAGATTCCATGTTCCGTATTTTTTTTCCGGCTGCGCTGATCGTGCGACCCGCGCGCCAACCCTTTCGCCCCGCCAGCCTTTGGGTCGTCGCGTTGACGCTCTGCGCGAGCGCCATCGGCCCGAGCGCTCATGCGCAGCAGACGCTCTCTCTCGACACAGCGCTGCGGCTCGCCGAGGAGCGCTCGCGCCAACTCGTTGCGCAGGACGCGGCCGCCGGCGCCGCACGCTCGATGGCCATGGCCGCGGGGCAACTCCCCGACCCGGTGCTCAAGGCCGGCATCAGCAACCTGCCGGTCAACGGCAGCGACCGGTTCAGTCTCACGCGCGATTTCATGACGATGCGCTCGATCGGGGTGATGCAGGAGTTCACCCGCTCCGACAAGCGCCAGGCTCGCGCGGCGCGCTTTGACCGTGAAGTCGAGGTCGCCGAAGCGGGTCGCGCCGTGGCCTTGGCCAACCTGCGGCGCGACACCGCGACCGCCTGGCTCGATCGCTACTACCAGGGTCGGATGCGAGACCTGCTGCAAACGCAACGTGCCGAGCTGAACCTGCAGATCGAGGGCGCCGACGCTGCCTACCGTGGCGGTCGTGGCACGCAGGCCGATGTGTTCACTGCGCGCTCCGCATTGGCGCAACTGGACGATCGAATCCTTGCGCAGGAGCGTCAAATTGCCACGGCTCAAACGCGCCTGGCGCGCTGGGTTGGGCCGGGCACACCCCAGCCCTCGACAGTGCTCCCGGATCTGGGCTCCGTTCGCCTGGACGCCCGCAATCTGGAGGCTCACATCGGTGAGCATCCCCAGATCGCGCTGATGGCACGGCAGGAAGCCGTAGCGCGCGCGGAGGCCGACATCGCGCAGAGCAACAAGCGCTCCGATTGGACCGTCGAGCTGATGTACAGCCAACGTGGCCCAGCCTACTCGAACATGGTGTCGCTCAACGTGTCGATCCCACTGCAGCTCGACCAGAAGAATCGCCAGGACCGGGAGCTCGCAGGCAAGCTCGCGACGGCCGAGCAGATGCAGGCCCAGCGGGAAGAGGCCACCCGCGAAAGCGCCGCCGAAGCACTCTCTCTGCTGCAGCAGTGGCAGAGCAACCGCAAGCGGCTGGCGTTGTATGACAGCTCGCTGATTCCGCTCGCCTCCGAACGCACGCAGGCAGTACTGGCCGCCTACCGCGGCGGCGCAGGAACCCTGAGCGCCGCGCTCGAGGCGCGACGCATGGAGATCGACACGCGCATGGAACGCCTGCGCCTCGAAATGGAAACCGCCGGCCTATGGGCTCAGCTCGAATTTCTGATTCCCGGTGGTCACCTGCCACTTGCTGCCAGTGCGACGACAACGACGGTGGACGCCAAGGAGCCTCAACAATGAAAACCAAACCCTTTTTCCTTGGATTGATCGCCGCGGCGGTCCTTGCTGCGGCCGCCCTTGGCGCGTACACCTTCGGCTTGCAGCGCGGCAGGAGCATGGCCGCGTCACCCTCCGCCGACGGGAGCCCGGTGGCGTCCATGCCCACGGCGAGCGCCCCGATGGCATCGCCAGCTTCCCCCAACGAGACCGGTGAGGATGCCACCCGGCGCCACATCGCAGCAGGACTGAAGGCCGGCGACACCGATCCGGCCAACGGCAAGAAGATCCTCTACTACCACGACCCCATGGTGCCGGGGAACAAGTTCGACAAGCCGGCGAAGTCGCCCTTTATGGACATGATGATGTCGCCTGTCTACGCAGGCGGTGACGGCGACCAGAACAGCGTGACGGTGAGTGCACGGGTCCAGCAGAATCTGGGCGTACGAACCGCTCTTGTGTCCGAGGGCACCGTGTCGCCGCAGGTGGCCACGGTCGGCAGCATCGCCTTCAACGAGCGCGACCAGGTCATCGTGCAGGCCCGGGCGACCGGCTACGTCGAACGCCTGAACGTGCGCGCAACGCTCGATCAGGTGAAAAAAGGCCAGGCCCTGGCCGAGCTCTACGTCCCGGAATGGATCGCAGCACAGGAGGAGTTCCTGTCGGTGCAACGCATGCGCGGCACCGACCTGGCCCCACTGGTCGACGGCGCGCGTCAACGCATGCGCCAGGTCGGCATGAGCGATGGGCAGATCGAACTCGTCGCACGCAGCGGCCGCACCCAGCCTCGCATCACGCTGGCCGCGCCAATCGGTGGCGTCGTCACTGAACTCGCCGCGCGCGAAGGCATGACGGTGAGCGCCGGCACTACGCTGTTTCGCATCAACGGCCTGGCCACCGTCTGGGCCAACGCCGAAGTCCCCGAGAGCCAGGCGGCGCTGGTTCGATTGGGCGCCAGGGTGCAGGCCAGAACGCCCGCCGCGCCCGGCGAGACCTTCGATGGAAGGGTGCAAGCCATTCTTCCTGATGTGAATCCGGCGACGCGCACCCTCAAGGCACGCATGGAACTGGCGAATCCGACCGGCAGGCTGGTGCCTGGCATGTTCGTCTCGATGAACTTCACGGATACGCGCGCCGATAAGGCGTTGCTGATCCCGACCGAGGCCGTCATCCAGACGGGCAAGCGCTCGGTGATCATGCTGGCGGAGGACAACGGTCGGTTCCGGCCGGTCGAGGTCGAGATCGGACTGGAGAGCGGCGGCCAGACCGAGATCAAGCGCGGGCTGCAGGCTGGTCAGCGTGTCGTGGTGTCCTCTCAGTTCTTGATTGACTCGGAAGCCAGCCTCAAAGGTGTCGAGGCGCGCCTGAACGCCGCGCCCGCCGCAACAACGCCTGCCGCGCCCATCCCTTCCGCACCTGCTGCCGGGACCGCGAGGCACGTGGGCGAAGGCAAGGTGGAAAGCATCACAAAGGACGCGATGACCTTCTCGCACGGACCAATTCCGACGATGAAGTGGGGCGCAATGACCATGGAGTTCAAGTTGCCGCCCGGCGGCACGCCGGGCAACCTGAAGCCCGGCGACCGCGCGAGCTTCGAGTTCTTCATCGACGCGGACGATCTGCCGCAACTCACCCGGGTGACGCCCATGGCGGTGGGTTCTACGGCAAGCGCCGCTGCGGACCCCAAGGCTCCTCCAGTCGCAACTCCAGCTGCGCCCGCAACCCCGGGAAGCAAGCCATGATCGCCAAACTCATTCGGTGGTCCATCGCCAACCGCTTCCTGGTACTGCTGGCGACGCTGATGATCAGCGCCTGGGGCGTGTATTCAGTGATGCGTACCCCGCTCGACGCGCTACCGGATCTCTCCGACGTCCAGGTAATCATCCGCACCACCTATCCGGGCCAGGCACCGCGCATTGTCGAGAACCAGATCACCTACCCGCTGACCACCACCATGCTGTCGGTGCCGGGCGCGAAGACGGTCCGCGGCTATTCCTTCTTCGGGGACTCGTTCGTCTATGTGCTGTTCGAGGACGGCACCGATCTCTACTGGGCGCGCTCGCGGGTGCTGGAATACCTGAACCAGGTGCAGTCACGCCTGCCCGCGGCTGCCAAGGCTTCGCTCGGCCCCGACGCCACCGGCGTGGGATGGATCTACCAGTACGCGCTGGTCGACCGCGGCGGTACACAGGACACCTCGCAGTTGCGTGCCTTGCAGGACTGGTTCCTCAAGTATGAACTCAAGACCGTGCCTAATGTGGCCGAGGTCGCTTCCATCGGTGGCATGGTGCGCCAGTACCAGGTCGTGCTCGATCCCGAGAAACTCGCCGCCTACCGGATCCCGCACACCAAGGCGGTGGAGGCGATCCAGAAAGCCAACCAGGAAACCGGTGGCTCGGTGCTCGAGTTGGGTGAGGCGGAATACATGGTACGCGCGTCGGGCTACCTCCAGGGCTTGGAGGACTTCCGCAAGATTCCGCTGATGACGACCGACGCGGGCGTGTCGGTGCGCCTGGGTGACGTCGCGCGCATCCAGATCGGGCCCGAGATGCGTCGCGGCATCGGCGAGCTCGACGGTGAAGGCGAAGCCGTCGGCGGCGTGATCGTGATGCGCTCGGGCAAGAATGCGCTGGAGACCATCACCGCCGTCAAGGAAAAGCTCCAGACCCTGCAGGCCAGCTTGCCCCAAGGCGTGGAGATCGTGCCGACCTACGACCGGTCCAACCTGATCGAGCGAGCGGTGCGCAATCTGGGCTTCAAGCTGCTCGAGGAATTCATCGTCGTTGCGGTGGTGTGCTTCATCTTCCTGTTCCACCTGCGTTCCGCATTCGTCGCGATCGTCTCGCTGCCGATCGGCATCTTGGCGGCCTTCATCGTGATGCGCTACCAGGGCGTCAATGCCAACATCATGTCGCTCGGTGGCATTGCCATCGCCATCGGCGCGATGGTGGATGCCGCGGTGGTGATGATCGAGAACGCCCACAAGCACATTGAGAAGTGGAAGCACGATCACCCGGACCAGACGCTGCGCGGGGAGACCCACTGGCGCGTGATCGCGGACTCGGCCGCAGAAGTTGGGCCTGCGCTGTTCTTCTCGCTGCTCATCATCACCCTGTCGTTCATCCCGGTCTTCACGTTGGAGGCCCAGGAAGGACGCATGTTCTCGCCGCTGGCCTTCACCAAGACCTATGCGATGGCCGCCGCAGCGGGACTCTCGGTGACATTGATTCCGGTGCTGATGGGCTACCTGATCCGCGGCAAGATTCCTGACGAAAAGACCAACCCGTTGAACCGGCTCCTCATCGCGGTCTATCAACCTTTGCTCAATGCGGTGCTGCGCTGGCCCAAACTGACGCTGGCGGGCGCCGCGGTCGTGCTGGTGTTGAGCCTTTGGCCGCTGCAGCACATCGGGGGCGAATTCATGCCGCGCCTGGACGAGGGTGATCTGCTTTACATGCCATCGGCACTGCCGGGCCTGTCGGCGGGCAAGGCCGGCGAGTTGCTGCAGCAGACCGATCGGCTGATCAAGACGGTTCCCGAAGTGGCGAGCGTCTACGGCAAAGCCGGGCGCGCCGAGTCAGCAACCGATCCGGCGCCGATGGAAATGTTCGAGACCACTATTCAGTTCAAGCCGCAGGACCAGTGGCGTACCGGCATGACGCAGGACAAGCTGGTCGAGGAGCTCGACCGCATCGTCAAGGTGCCCGGCTTGACCAACATCTGGGTGCCACCGATCCGCAATCGCATCGACATGCTGGCCACCGGGATCAAGAGCCCGGTGGGCGTGAAGGTGGCGGGCACCGACCTGGCCACCATCGACCGCATCACCGGTGAGATCGAGCGCGTGCTCAAGGACGTGCCGGGTGTGTCGAGCGCCTTGGCCGAACGGCTCACGGGCGGCCGGTACGTGGACGTGAACATCAAGCGCGACGAGACACCGCGGTTCGGCATGAACATCGCCGATGTGCAATCGGTCATCGCCTCGGCGGTGGGCGGCGAGAACATCGGCGAGACGGTCGAGGGACTGCAGCGCTTCCCGATCAACGTGCGCTACCCGCGCGAGATCCGTGGCTCCCTGGAGCAGTTGCGCTCCCTGCCGATCGTCACCGAGCGCGGCGCGCGGTTGGTGCTCTCGGACGTGGCGGACATCCGTGTCACCGACGGGCCGCCGATGCTGCGCAGCGAGAACGCTCGGCTGTCAGGCTGGGTCTACGTGGACATTCGGGGGCGGGACCTGCGCTCGGCGGTACAGGATATGCAGCGCGTCGTTGCGAAAGAGGTGAAGCTGCCGCCGGGCTATGCGGTGTCATGGTCCGGCCAGTTCGAATTCCTGGAGCGTGCCACGGCGAAGCTGAAGGTGGTGGTGCCGTTCACGCTACTGATCATCTTCGTGCTGCTGTACCTGACCTTCAAGCGCATGGACGAAGCGCTACTGATCATGGCCGCGCTGCCGTTCGCCCTGGTCGGTGGTATCTGGCTGCTCTACCTGCTGAGCTACAACCTGTCCGTCGCGGGAGCGGTCGGGTTCATCGCGTTGGCCGGTGTGTCCGCGGAGTTCGGCGTGATCATGCTGCTGTACCTGAAGCACGCCTGGGATGAACGGGTCGACGAGGGCAAGACGAGCACGGCTGACCTGCTCGACGCGATCCGCGAAGGCGCGGTGCTGCGCGTGCGCCCGAAGGCGATGACCGTGGCGGTCATCCTGGCGGGCCTGTTTCCGATCATGTGGGGAACGGGGACCGGCTCCGAGGTGATGCAGCGTATCGCGGCGCCGATGGTGGGCGGGATGATCACGGCCCCGTTGCTGTCGATGTTCGTGATCCCGGCGGCCTACCTGCTGATGCGTCGGCCGCGCGAACCTCGCCGTGCGCTCTGGAGAAAAGGCCATGGCCCAGCCTGATCGCCCACAACGACGGCTGGCTCCTTTCGGCGCCGCGCTGCTCCTATGTGATCGTCCAGTCCAACCATCTTGAAAGCCTGCTCGGAGCATAGGAGCCTAGTCCCCATCAACAACTCTTGGTGGACACGTGAGCACTATCCCCGATCAACAAGCCGGCACACGCCGGCGACGTCGCATTCACAGCGACGAATTCAAGGCAAACGCAGTGGCCAGCTGCATGCAGCCGGGCATGTCGATGGCGGCCGTGGCGATGGCCCAAGGCGTCAACGCGAATCTGCTGCGCCGATGGGTTCGCGACGCAGAGATGGAGTCGGGAACCACCGTCGTCAGCGCGATCACCGCCGAGGGCCCCAAGGCGCAAGAAGCCAAGACATTGTTCGTCCCGGTCAGCTTGCCGCCACCAGTCCAGCCGGCTCATGTCCCGGACGTTCGCATCGAGCTGCGGCGTGGGCCGATGGCGGTCACCGTGACCTGGCCGGCGAGCGCCGCCAGCGAGTGCGCGGTCTGGATGCGCGAGCTGCTTCGATGATCCGCATCGACGCGATGTGGCTGGCCGCCGACCCCGTCGACATGCGCGCCGGCGCCGAGCGCCTGTTGGCGCGCGTTGTGCAAGTCTTCGGCGCAGCGCAGGCGCACCATGGCTACCTGTTCGCGAACGCCCGCGGCACGCGTGTCAAGCTGCTGGTGCACGACGGCTTCGGCGTGTGGTGCGCGGCGCGCCGACTCAACGCGGGGCGCTTCGTCTGGCCGGGCACTAGCGACGCGACGCCCTTGCTGTCGCTCACACCTTCGCAGTTCGACGCCTTGGTCCTGGGCCTGCCGTGGCAGCGGCTTCCCGAGCTGAGCGTCATCACGCGAGCCTGAGGAGCCGGCGCCAACGCCATCTGCCCATGCGTTGACAGTGGATGTGCCGAGGTTGGCATTGCCGTGCACTGGCATCATTCAACGCATGCTTGGTGCGCGTGATCTTCCTGCAGCGAATCCTTCGGGACTGTCCGCCGAGACAGCTGCGCTGGTTGCTCAACTGCTCCGGCGGCTGCAAGACCAGGAACAGCAGCTGGCCGAGCATGGCCGTGTCCTTGCGCAACGCGACCAGGCGCTTGCCGAGCGCGACGCGCTGCTGCAGCGCAAGGACCGCGAGATCGCACTGCGCGAGGCCAAGATCGAGAAGATCACCTTCGAGCTGGCCAGGCTCAAGCGCTGGAAGTTCGGCGCCAAGTCCGAGGCCATGAATGCCGAGCAGCGCCGCTTGTTCGAGGAGACGCTGGCCGAGGACGAGGCGGGCCTGCGCGAGCAGATCGAGCGGCTTCGGCGTGAAGCCGCCGCGGCTGCGGCCGCCGCAGCAGCCTCGGACACAACGACCAAGGCGCCCTCGCGCCGGCCGCGCCGCAACCCGTTCCCCGATCACTTGCGCCGTGTCGAACACCACCACGAGCCCGAGCGCACCGACTGCCTGGAGCCCGGCTGCGGGCGCCCGATGACGCGCATCGGCCAGGAGGTCAGCGAGCGCCTGGACATCGTGCCGGCCGAGTTCTTCGTGCAGTGCGCCGGGAGACCGGCAAGGAGTAAAGGGTGCAAGTCCCTGACAGCAAAGAAGTAGCGATTCATGCTGTCCCCGAGTCATGCGTGTCACACCGTGAGGTGGGATGCGAAGCGTTGACAGGGGTACGCATAGGCCAGCCATTGAGCCACGATAGAGAATTTATCCCGGGTGCCGACGCGGTTGTACGCGCGGAAGGCCATACGTCTGGGCGCGCCATCGCAAGCGCCTGGACGACCCGGCGTGGTCGGAGAACCTGGCATGTGCGCACGCTCCTTGCAAGGGAACCGGGAGATCTCGGGTCTGACCAGCCGCCTCATGGGCTGGCCCGCATCGGGAAGGCGAGGAGCCGTAGCCGATGATGAACGGACCCGAGAAGTCAGACTCCGCCATAGTAGCGATGAAGCCTGCGAACAAGGCCGGGCGACCGGCTGCGGAGTGGGTGGAGCCAAGGGCGGGGACCGAGGGGAACACGGGCCAACCGCACACGCGACGGACTCAGAGCCGCGGTAGCGTGTCACAGGGGCTGGACCGTGTACGACAAGCTGCGAGGCAGCGGAAGAAGAGCAAGTTCACCGCGCTGCTGCACCATGTAACGATCGACCTGCTCGGGGATGCGTTCCTGGCGCTCAAGCGCCGTGCCGCACCCGGAGTGGATGGCGTGGCGTGGAAGGACTACGAGGCGGGCCTGGAGGGTAATCTCCAGAAGCTGCATACGAGGGTCCACAGCGGCAGCTACCGGGCACTGCCCGTCCGGCGGCAGTTCATACCGAAGCCGGACGGCAAACAGCGCCCCCTGGGAATCGCCGCGCTGGAAGACAAGATCGTCCAGCGCGCGGTCGTCGCAGTGCTCAACGCGATCTATGAGGAAGACTTCCTCGGCTTCTCGTACGGGTTCCGGCCTGGACGTAGCCAGCATGACGCGTTGGACGCACTGTCGGTGGCAATCGGCGATACCCGGGTGAACTGGATACTTGACGCCGACATCCGGGGCTTCTTCGATTCGGTCAGCCAGGAATGGCTGATCCGATTCCTGGAGCATCGGATCGGCGACGAGCGCATCATCCGCCTTGTGCGCAAATGGCTCAAGGCTGGCGTCCTGGAAGACGGGAAGTGGAGCGTCAGTGAGATGGGGACACCTCAGGGGGCAGTGGTCTCGCCGCTGCTCGCGAACGTCTACCTGCACTACGTCTTCGATCTCTGGGCCAAACAATGGCGGCGGCGCGAAGCCACCGGCAACGTGATCGTCGTGCGCTACGCCGACGACATCGTGGTTGGCTTCGAGCATGAAGCCGAAGCGAGGCGCTTCTGGGACGCGATGCGAACGAGGTTCGAGCAGTTCTCGCTCGAGCTTCACGGGGAGAAGACCCGCCTGCTGGAGTTCGGCCGCTTCGCGGCGGACCGACGAAAGCGGCGCGGGTTGGGCAAACCAGAAACCTTCAAGTTCCTCGGGTTCACGTTCATCTGCGGGAAGTCGCGGCGCGGAGCATTCCTGCTCCAGCGCAAAACATGCGGCGACCGTATGAGGGCGAGACTTAAGGAGATCAAGGTGCAGCTTCGGGCCCGCATGCACGACGCCATCCCCGAACAGGGCAGATGGCTGAAGGCGGTGGTCACGGGCTACTTCGCGTACCACGCAGTGCCCATGAACAGTCGGGCGCTCGGGGCCTTCCGTCACCACGTCACGGACTTATGGCGACGCACGCTCAGGCGGCGCAGCCAGAAAGACAAGCGGACCTGGGAGCGGATGGCGGAGATCGCTGCATACTGGCTGCCGCCACCCCGAATCCTTCATCCATGGCCGGACCAACGCTTCGCCGTCAAACACCCAAGGTAGGAGCCGTATGCCTGAATTGGGCAAGTACGGATCTGTGCGGGGGGCGCCCAGCAATGGGCGTCCCTACCGCGATCCGCCACATCTATGGCAAGTGGGCCTGCCGCTGCTGCCAGGTGCTGCGCCAGGCGCCCAGCGTCGCGGAGGTCATCGAAGGCGGTATCGCTGCCAGCGGCTTCGTCGCGCACACGCTGATCAGCCGCTTCGTGGACCACATGCCGTACTACCGGCAAGCGACCATCAACGCCCGCAGCGGCGTGCACACACCGCGCTCCACGCTGGCGTCAATCACCGGCCAGGCAGGTGCAGCGCTGGAGCCGCTGTACGAGGCGCACAGGCGCTTCATCCTCAGTTGCGCGGTGCTGCACGCCGACGAGACGCCAGTGGCCTTGCTCGACCCGGGCGCGGGCAAGACGCGCCGAGCCTACGTCTGGGCCTACGCCAGAAGCTGGCACGACAAGGTGCCTGGTGTGATTTACGAGTTCTGCCCGGGACGCGGGGCGCAGTACCCGTTGGCATTCCTGGGAGGCCAGGATAGACACGGCAGGCGATGGTCGGGCACGTTGCTGACCGACCGCTACAGTGCCTACGAGACCGTGGTCGATCCGCGGCTGTATCCGGACCGCTTGGGCGCCGCCTGCGCCGCGCACGCGCGCCGCAACTTCGAAGAGCTGACGCACAACGGCACCAGCGTGGTGGGCCTGGAGGCGGTGCGTCGCTTCGCGCGCATCTACGGGGTCGAGGCACAGCTCAAAGAGCTCAGCGATGACGAGCGCCGGGCGCAACGCCAGCAGCTCGCCAAGCCGCTATGGGAAGAGCTCAAGCACTGGCTACAACTGGAGCGCCGGCTGGTGGCCGACGGCGGCCCGACGGCCAAGGCCATCGACTACGCGCTGGGGCACTGGGCCGCGCTGACGCGGCACCTGGACGACGGCGCGGTCGCCATCGACAACAACCACCTCGAGCGTCAGATCAAACCCTGGGCGATGGGCCGCAAGGCATGGATGTTCGTGGGCAGTGAACTGGCTGGCCAGCGCGCGGCCATCGTGATGAGCCTGGTGCAGTCGGGGCGCCTGAACGGCCACGACCCCTGGGCCTACCTGCGCGACGTGCTGCAGCGCCTGCCGACGCAACGCAGCAGCCAAATCGATGACTTGCTGCCGCACCGATGGCAGCCCGCGTCGGACGCGGCACCATGACCTTGCTCACGCAGGCCGTGATGGTCCGGGCGAACATCGACGTCGATCGCATGAGCGCGCAGCAGAAGGTTGAACTGGCTGACGAAATCTACGTCCAGCAGCCGAACCTGCTGGCCTCCATCCTCGTGTTGCCTCGCTACGGGGTCGACATGGTGCAGCTTGAGGTGCCGATCCACGTTCTGCTGGTCGCCTTCCAGGCCATGAAGCACTGCGGGCACGCCTTGCCAACGATCTCTGAAGACGTCCAGGAAACCTGTTTGCAGCGGCTGACGGCGACGATGAAGTTCACCGAGGGCGTGCCGCCAGACCTCGTCGCGCAGATGATCACGAAGTTCTGCGTCGACCACCCCGAGCGCTACCTGCTGGCGTTTGTGTATGGCCACCTTGGCCAGCACGACCTGCTGCGCGTGCGAACTGATGCCGAGAAGTTCTTGCTGCTGGCCGCTCTCAACCTCGTGGAGTGCGTTGCCTACGTCGGAGCGCAGTTGCAGTCCAAGTGACCCGCGTGGGGTCGGTCAAGATGGGGGGACTGGACGCTCACGCTCCTATGCCTGTTCTTGGCCTTGTTCGGTACAGCAGCGCAGGCGTCGGCGCCCGTGTTTCCGGAAGAGGGGCGGTCGGTGCGCGCAGTCACTTCGGTCGCGACGGGGCCTGCCGCGTTCGCAACCATAGACGTGGCGCCAATGCCAGTGGTCATGGATGCCATGCCCTGCGCGCTGTGCTACAGCGCCCCGGCGCCATCACCGCACGAGGTCGGCGGTGAATGCCGCGAACATGAGGCCACGGCATGGCCGGTGCATGTGGTGCCGGTGCCGAACGGAGAATACTTTGACGCTGGAGGTCGGCACCTACGGTTGCCAGTGCGCATCCTGTACTGCCGGTGGCTGGATTGATCGGTGACAGCGGGCTTCACGGTTCGCGCTTGTTTCCTTCCGATCAATTCCAGGAGTTCATCATGAAAAAGTCGTTTCTCATTCTCGTCAGCGCCCTGACTTTAGGTGCCGCCTTGCCCTCTCTGGCGGGCCCCGATTTCCAGGTCATTGAGAAAGCGCGCAAGGCTCGGCAGGTGGCTGCCGCAGAGCGCCGCGTCGACATACTCTCCGGCAAAGGCTCGCCGAACTGCCCGCCGCCGCCCCTCGTACTGCCGCTGGACCACGGCCCACGCGCGCTGACCACGCCGGGAGAAAACCGCTGGCGCAAGGCAAAGTACGAAGCACAGCTGAAGGCGTGCAAGAACGTGCCGTCGTAGTGCTTTGAGCGCCCGGCGGAGATCCGCGTCTTCCGGGCGCCGAAGCGCAGCAAACGCTATTGGGCGAAGCCGAACGCATCTTCTTGTGTTTCAGCCCAACGGGATCTTTCTCAAATCGCATATTGCCGACCATTTAGCGCACTACAGCAAGCCTTCCGGTGCGAATTCGCTGGTGAGCTGCAACCAGATCTTTTGCCAGATTTCGGACTCGGGTTCGTCCGCATGAATGGGCCCCTCGCCGCCGGCCGGTGAGATCCATTCGAGCGCCTGTCCTTCGGACAGCCGTAGTTGATGCGCCGCCTGCATTTTGGACAACGCAGCCAGACGAGCAGCGTCTTCGGCAACTTCCGCAACATGGATCGCCAGAGCGCTTTCGGTGTTGATGCGATCGGAGCGGGGGTCGAAATTCATCGAACCTACGAACAACTCCTTTCTGTCGATCACCAGCGATTTGGTATGTAGTCCCCCCACAGACAGTCCGAAGAGCTTGCGCTGCTCTTCGCGCCCGGCGCGCAGCGGGCTCAACTCGAACAGTGCAACACCCGCCGTCAGTAGCGCTGGTCTATAGCGCCGGTAGGCCCCGTGTACGAGTGGCTGATCGGTCGACGCCAGTGAATTGGTCAACACACTGACCTTGACACCCCGGCGAGCCGCTTCGGCGAGGAGGTCCACGCCGGCTCGCCCCGGAATGAAATAAGGTGAAGTAAGCAATATCTCTCCCGATGCGGCACGGATGTGCTCCAAGGCGTTGAGCCTCACGAGGTTGGAGCCATGCTCTTGTCTTCCTTCGGTCTGTGATGCGGAAAGCGCCTTGCCAGGCAGGTCCGCGTAGGACTCCCCGTCGCCCCACGCCAAATGCACACGGCCGGCAGCGAACTCCGTCGCCACCGGCGAACGGCCAAGCGCGTCAGGTACATCGGCACCCGCCAGCGCCAGCGCCGGAGCCGACGCGGACCGGGTCAGCGTCTCGAAGCGATCGCGCAGCGCGGACGCAGGCGCCGACCGTGCGGCGACGTATTCGATTGGCACAGTGGCGGCACTGTTCCAGTAGAGGTCGAATTGGCGGGACATGTCACCGACGACTTTTCCTGCAGCCAGCACGTCCAGGTCGATGAAGTTGCCCGCGTCATTGCGCGTGAAGTATTCATCGCCAATGTTGCGCCCCCCCGTGATCGCCCAGGCTGCATCGGCGACGAACAACTTGTTGTGCATCCGATGATTCAAGCGCCCAAAGAAGAATGGCGATGCCGCGAATCGAGCGAACACGCCGCCAGCCCTCAACGCGAACGGGTTGAAAAGCCGAACCTCGACGCGCTCGTGCGCGGCCAGGCAGGCCAGCAGTTCGTCTTGACCTTGTGTGTATAGATCGTCGATCAACAGGCGCACCCGAACTCCCCGCGCCGCGGCATCTCGCAAGGCCCGCATCATCTCGCGACCCGTGGAGTCGGATTGAAAGATGAAGTATTGAAGGTCCAGCGACTGCGTGGCCATCCGGGCGAGTTCGAGGCGCGCCTGCAGTGCGTCCGGACCGGAGGGCAGCAAACGAAAGCCACTGCTGCCTTCTACCGCGCGTGAATCTTCCACGACTTTGGACAGCGGTGCGTCTACCGAGACGGCAAGTGTGTAAGTGGGCGACGACGGGGGCGATGGGGGCAACCCGAGGCAGCCGGACAAGGCGAGCAAGGTGCTCGCCATCGCAATGCGCCAAAGGGGAATCAGTCTGTTCAAAATCTGTTGCTTCATGTCGAGTGGTTTTTGCCGCACAGGTGAGGTTGGAGAGCACGGCTATCGAGCAAGCCGAGCAATTTAAGCTGAGTTTCGGCAAACGCGGGCTGCGTTCGCTAAAAAAACGCGCTACCTCTTCCGGATGCTGACTCCTCTCACTTCGACCCCAGCAAGGTGATGATGCGTTGTGCGCTCCATGCTGCGCGAATAGGCTCATTCAATCGTCTGAAAGCATGAAAAGCGATACCACCGTTCGATCGTTCCAGACACAGGTACGACGGCAAATGAAGCATTTGTAATCCGCCCGAGCGGCTATTAACGGATTGGATTTCTAGACTGGCGGCAGGGAGATCAACCGACGGCC